>MGPV01000022.1:71734-77301 GCA_001797615.1 Deltaproteobacteria bacterium GWC2_65_14 | reverse complement strand
CCGATGAAGAGCTTCGGGTTGAAGTCCAGTTCCTTCGCCTGACGCATCAGGAGCGCCGCGTCCATGACGTAGGAGACCATGTAAACCAGGTCGGGGTTCATCGCCTTGACCTTGGTGAGCATCGGCTTGAAGTCGATGGCTCCCTTGTTGTACCCCTCCTTGGACAGAACCTTGAATCCCAGTTGCGCGCAATCCTCCTCGAACGACTTCGCGCTGGACTGGCCGAAGAGGGAATTCTCGAAGAGGATGACGGCCGTCTTCGGTTTGACCACCTCCTGGAGGAAGGTGACGACCGCCGCCGGGTATTCGCTGGCGGGCGGGTTGATCCGGAAGACGTATTCGTATCCGACCTCCGTGATCTTGTCCGCCGATCCCGTAGTGACCAGGAAGGGAACCTTGAACTGCTGGGCCACGGCGGTCGCCGCGGCGGTGACGGAACTGGAGTACCCGCCCGTGATGATGGGCACCTTCTCCTGGGAGATCAGCTTCTCGGTCGCGGAGCGGCCGATGTCGGGCTTCCCGGTGTCGTCCTCGAAGAGGAGCTCGAGCTTCTTCCCGTTGACCCCTCCCTTGGCGTTGATTTCCTCGGCCGCCATCTCGAAGGACCGCTTTTCGATTTCACCGAATTTGGCCTGCTCGCCGGTCAGCGGGAGCAGGATTCCGACCTTGACCGTATCGGCCATCGCGACGGCGCTTCCCAGGCCCAATGCCAGGACAACCGCAAGGCTTGCTGACAGCGCTTTTCTTGTAAGACTCATGAAACCTCCTCCTTCTTTTTTCGTTGGGTACCAGGTTCGACGGATGTTTCGGCCCCGAACGCCGGAGCCCATGCCATTTATACCATTTCACGGCGGGTTTCCACCGCCATTTCTTCAGGGAAAACCGGCCTCCGCCGCTTTCGGCCTGCCCTTTTCCGCCGGCTGTCCGCTCTCGGCGTCTTCCCGGCAACGCCTCGGTTCTTCAGGGAGCGGATCCAATATGTCAGGAGCAGGATAGCAAGGAGCCGGGCATGAGAACATCGGAGCGATCCTGATTTTCCTGTGCGAATTTTTTCTGACAGGCGCCGCATCGGGTCAAACCTCCACAACGCGGTTCTGGATGGCGAACCGCGTCAGTTCCGCGTTGTTCCTCAAGTTCGGTTTCCTGAGCAGCCGTGCGCGGTAGGTATCGATCGTCTTCGTGCTGATGTGGTAGGTCTCGGCGACCTCCCGGTTCCTCCCGTCGATCCGCCCGGAGGAACCAGCGCAACATTGACATTTCCGGATGGCTATACTACCGTCGATCCCATGCGCCGGCCGGGCCACCTCCTCGCCGCTCTTTTGGCCGCGAGCCTCCTGCTTCCCGCCTGCTCCGAAAAGATCTCCCGGCAGACCGGTCTCTCCGACCGCGAGCTGCTGGCGGGAGGCGAGCAGAAGCTGGCCCGGAAGAAGTACGGGGGGGCGGCCGAGCATTTCCGGACCCTGCTCGAGCGCTTTCCGAATTCCCCGCTGGCTCCGCGCGCGCAGCTCGCGCTCGCGGAGGCCCACATGGAAAACGGGGACGAAGCGGAAGCCGAGGTGGCCTTCGACGATTTCCTCCGGCTCTACCCCGCGCATGACAAGGTTCTCTACGCCCTCTCCCGGAAGGGGGAACTGTTCTACCGGCAGGTCCGCGACCCCCGGAGGGACCAGACCAAGACCCAGGAGACGATCCGGACCTACACCCTGCTTCTGGAGAAGAGCCCGTCCGGCCCCTACGCCGCGTCGGCCTCCCTCCGTATTTCGGAGCTCCGCAACCGGCTGGCGGAGCACGAAGCGCAGGTCGTAGCCCATTACCTCGGCCGGAAGCAGTACGTCAGCGCCGAGGCCCGGGCAAGGCGCGCGATATCCGAGTACCCCCGGACGACCACCCTCCCCTCCCTGCTGTCCCTTCTCGCGCAGTCGCTGGAGGGGGGAGGGAAACCGGCGGAGGCCGCCGAAGTCCGGAAGAGCCTCGCCGAAAACTTCCCGGAATCCGGAGCGAAGAAGCCGTGATGCACAGCGATCTGGCCAAGCTCGTCAGCGTCGGCAAGAGGGCGTTCGGGGAAAAGGACTTCCGCAGGGCGGAGAAGCTTCTGCGGGAGGCGATCGATGGGGGGGCGAACTACGCCGACATCCACTACACCCTCGGCCTCATCTACCACCAGGGGGGGAAGCTCGAGGAGGCGGTGGAGCACTTCGAGAAAAGCGTCGAGGTGAACCCCCACTACACCGAATGCCTCCTGTCGCTGGCGATTACCCTGAACGACCTGGGGAGATATGACGAGGCCAAGGCGGCCCACCAGAGGGCCGGCGCCTCGCTCTCGCGCCCGGGAAAGGTCGGGAAGGGGAACCTGTTCGGAGCAAAGATCGCGAACCTGCACGCCGAACTGGGGGAGCTCTATCTCGCGCTGGGACGGAACGACGAGGCGATCGGCGAGTACCGGAAGGCGCTCCGGATCGCGCCCGGCTTCGCCGACCTGCGGGTCCGGCTGGCCATCGCGCTCCGCGAGACGGGACGCCTTCCGGAGGGACTCGGGGAGGTGGAGCGGGCGCTGGCCGACCACCCCGGGCTGATCCCCGCACTCTCGCAACGCGGAATCCTGCAGTACCTCCTCGGCTGGAAAGAGGAGGCCCGCCGCTCCTGGGAGGAGGCTCTCTTCCGGGACCCGCTGAACAAGCTGGTGCAGCTCTACCTGAATACGCTCGAACGGGAATAGGCGGGAGCCGGAATCAGCCCTTCGGAACCCAGGACCACAGGGAGTCGAGCGCCTCCGCGAGGTTCTCGAGCCTCGACCCGCCCGCCTGCGCCATGTCCTTCCGTCCTCCACCGCCCCCTCCCACGGCGGAGGCGGCCTTCCGGACGATCTCGGAGGCGGAATAGCTTCCGGTGAGGTCGGCGGTCACTCCCGCGACGAGGTGACAGCGCCCCTCCTCCCGGCACCCCAGCAGCAGGATCCCGCTCTTCATCTTCCCCTTCACCGCGTCGGCCAGCTCCCGCAGGGATGCGGGATCCATCGGGTCCACCTCGGCGGAAACGGACAGGACCCCGCCGGCCTCCCGCGCCTTCGACATCACCTCTCCCACGAGGTCCCGCGCCGCCCGGCGCCTCGCCTCCTGCACATCCTTCTCCAGCGCCCGGACCTGGGCGAGGAGCCGACGGACTCTCTCGACGGCGTCGGCGGGGGAAACCTTCAGCTCTCCCGCGACGAGGTGAAGCCGGTCGGCCTCCTCCCGAAGCTGATGGAAGGCGCCCGGACCGGTCGCCGCCTCGATCCGCCGCACGCCGGCGGCCAGCGCCCCTTCGGAGAGGATCCGGAAGAGCCCGATCTCCCCCGTGTTTCCGACGTGCGTACCGCCGCACAGCTCCATGCTCACCCCGGGCACGGTCACCATCCGGACGACGTCCGCGTACTTCTCGCCGAAGAAGGCCATCGCCCCGCGGGAGACCGCCTCCTCGTGCGGCAGGTATTCCCAGTCCACCGGACGGACGGCGAAGACTGTCTCGTTCACCAGATCCTCCACCTGCCGCAGCGCCGCCTCCGAAACCGCCTCGAAATGGGTGAAGTCGAACCGGAGCTTGTCGGGCCCCACGTAGGAACCCGCCTGGCGGATATGGGTCCCCAGCACCTGCCGCAGCGCGGCCTGCAGCAGATGGGTGGCCGTATGGTTCGCCTGGGTCTGCCTCCGGGTCGGGCCGTCCACCGAAAGATCCAGGACCATCCCTTCCCGGAGCGTCCCCCCGACGACCTTGGCCCGGTGGATCACGATGTCGTGCGACGGCCTGCGGGCCGAGACGATCTCGAGCCGGGTTCCCTCCCCGGCGGCCGTTCCCCGGTCGCCGGCCTGCCCCCCCGCCTCCCCGTAGAAGGGGGTGACATCGGTCACGAGGTCGACCTCCTCGTCCGCTCCGGCCTCCCTGACCCGCTCCCCGTCCCGGAAGAGGGAGGCCACCCGCGCCGCGGCGGAGAAGGTTTCGTAGCCGACGAACTCCACGGAGATCCCGGCGCGGGAGAGCTCCGCGGCGGCCGCATCGGATACGCCTACCTCGCCCCCCTTCCAGGCTTCCCGGGACTGGGCGCGCTGGCGCTGCATCTCCTCCTCGAACCCCTTCTCGTCGAGGGTCACCCCCCGCTCGCGGCAGAGATCCGCGGTGAGATCGACCGGGAAGCCGAAGGTGTCGTACAGCTTGAAGGCGATCGACCCGGCAAAGGTCTTCCCCCCGCCCCGATCGATCCTCGCGAACTCCTCTTCCACCATCCGGAGCCCGGAGTCCAGCGTCTCGAGGAACCGTTTTTCCTCGTGGAGGGAGATCGTGTCGATGAAGGCGGCGCTCCCGGCGAGCCCGGGGTAGGCGCCCGAGAACTCCCGGACCACCGCGGCCGCCACCCGGTGGAGGAAGGGGCCGTCGAAGCCGAGCTTCTTGCCGTGGCGCAGGGCGCGGCGCATGATCCGGCGCAACACGTACCCGCGCCCCTCGTTCGCGGGGAGGATCCCGTCGGCGATCAGGAACGCGGTGGCCCGCGAATGGTCGGCGATCACGCGCATCGCCGCATCTTCCCGCGGCGAGCGGCCGGACGTCACCCCCGAAAGCTTCTTGATCTCCGCGAGGATCGGGAGGAACAGGTCGGAATCGTAGTTGCTCGTGACCCCCTGGACGACCGCCGCCAGCCGCTCCAGCCCCATCCCCGTGTCGATGCTCGGCTTCGGCAGCGGGACCTTCGTCCCGCTCTCGTCCTGGTTGAACTGCATGAAGACCAGGTTCCAGATCTCGAGGAACCGGTCGCAGTCGCACCCGACCGCGCAGGAAGGTTTCCCGCACCCGATTCCCTCCCCCTGGTCGTAGATGATCTCGGAGCAGGGGCCGCACGGCCCGGTGGGCCCCATCGCCCAGAAGTTGTCCTTCTCGTCGAACCGGACGATCCGGGAGGCGGGGATCCCCATCGTCCGGTGCCAGAGGTCATAGGCCTCCTCGTCCTCGCGGAAGACGGAGACGGTCATCCGCTTCCCGTCCAGCCCCATCTCCCGGGTCAGGAAGTCCCACCCGAAGAAGATCGCCTCCTTCTTGAAGTAGTCCCCGAAGGAGAAGTTCCCCAGCATCTCGAAGAGGGTGTGGTGGCGGGCCGTGTACCCCACGTTCTCCAGGTCGTTGTGCTTTCCGCTGACGCGGAGGCAGCGCTGCGACGAGGCCGCCCGCTTCCAATCCGACGGTGCGAGTCCGAGGAAATTCTCCTTGAACTGCACCATCCCCGCGTTCGTGAAGAGCAGGGTGGGGTCGTTTTCCGGAACCAGCGAGGAGCTGGGAAGCACCTTGTGCCCCTGCTTCTCGAAATAGGCCAGGAAAGCGGCTCGGATCTCGGCTCCGGTCATGACGTCTCACCCCTCTCCTTCTTCGATGTCTGCGGCCCCGCCCCGGATCGCCTCCCGGCAGGTTTCCGGGGGGAACCCCCGGCCGGCCAGGAACCGGTAGGCCTTCGCCGCCCCCTCGCGCCCCGGGGGAATCCCCTCCCGGAACTTTTTTGCCAGCGCGGCCCGGGCCGCGTGCAGCTCCTCGTCCGGCCGGATCCGCCC
>MGPV01000022.1:0-71692 GCA_001797615.1 Deltaproteobacteria bacterium GWC2_65_14 | reverse complement strand
CCGACGCTCGCAGCGGTAGTACCGGGCCAGTCGTCCGCAGAGGGACCGGTCGTCGGCAAGCCCCAGCTCCCGCAGCCGGCCCAGGGCGGATTCCGCCTCGGGCCCGGCGAACCCCTTCCGGATCAGCCGGAACCGGATCTCCCCTTCGCTCAAGGCCCGCCGGGACAGCATCGCCATGGCGGAAGCCAGCGCGCCTCCCCCCATGGGGCCCTCCCCCCTACGGTTCCGGGGGCGGCTCGCTCTTGTCAAAATCGTCCCAGGTGAGATCGGACGTGGAGGAGATCCCGCGGACGCGGAGCGAAAAGTCGTCGGGGTTGGAGGCCTGCCGGAGCGCCTCCTCCAGAGTGATCAGGTTCTCCTTGTACAGCGCCATCAGCGACTGGTCGAAGGTCTGCATCCCGTAGCTGACGTACCCCTGCGCGATCGCTTCCCGGATCTTCTTCGTCTTGTCCTTGTCCTCGATATATTCCCGGACCCGCGCCGTGTTGATCATGATCTCGACCGCGGGAACCCGCCCGGTTCCGTCCCTGCGCGGTACGAGCCGTTGGGAGATGACGCTCTTGAGAAGGGTCGAGAGCTGGAGCCGGATCTGCTTCTGCTGAAAGGGGGGAAAGATCCCGACGATCCGGTTGATCGTCTCGGCGGCGTCCAGCGTGTGGAGCGTGGAGAGGACGAGGTGGCCGGTCTCGGCCGCCATGATGGCGGTCTCGATCGTGTCGAGATCCCGCATCTCGCCCACCAGGATCACGTCCGGATCCTGCCGGAGGGCGCTTTTCAGCGCCCCGGTGAAGGAGATGGTGTCCGACCCGATCTCGCGCTGGTTGATGATGCTCTTCCGGTCGCGGAGGAGAAACTCGATCGGGTCCTCGATCGTGATGATGTGGCAGCTTCGGTTGTTGTTGATCTGCTCGATGATCGAGGCCAGCGTCGTCGACTTTCCGCAGCCGGTGGTCCCCGTGCACAGGATCAGCCCCCGGTGCTCCGTGGAGATCTTCTCGAGGACCTTCGGGAGATGGAGGTCCGCAAACGAGAGGGCGCCCACCGGGATGACCCGGATGGCGATCCCGACCGTCCCCCGCTGGAGAAACACGTTCACCCGGAACCGCCCGAGCCCCGCGACGCTGTAGGCGCAGTCGACCTCGTGGGTCTTCTCGAACTTCTCCCGCTGGTCGTCGCTGAAGATCTGCGCGCCCATCGCCTGGATGTCCTCCGGCCGGAGCGGCTGGGGGGTTTTCAGGGGAAGCAGCTTCCCGTTCACCCGGAGGACGGGGGGAAGCCCGACCTTCAGGTGGATGTCGGACGCGGAATGCTTGATCGCGGACTTGAGGATCTCGTTCAACTCCACCTAGGAAGTTCCCTCCTTCACGGCTGCTCCCGGACCCGGCACCCCGGATTTCTCGAGGATCTTCCGGCGGACCTCCCCGGTGATCTCGGGATGGTCCTTCAGGAAGACCCGGGCGTTCTCCCTCCCCTGGCCGATCCGCTCGCCGGCGATGGAGTACCAGGATCCGCTCTTCTCCACGAGGCCCGTCTCCACCCCGAGGTCTAGGATGTCCCCCTCCTGGGAGATCCCCTCCCCGAAGAGGATGTCGAACTCCGCCTCCCGGAAGGGGGGGGCGAGTTTGTTCTTGACCACCTTCACCCGCGTGCGGGCCCCCACGACCCCCTCGTCCTTCTTGATCTGGGTGATCCGGCGGATATCCAGGCGGACGGAGGCGTAGAACTTCAGGGCGTTCCCGCCGGTGGTCGTCTCGGGGTTCCCGAACATCACCCCGATCTTCATCCGGATCTGGTTGATGAAGACGACCGCCGTCTGGGACTTGCTGATCGACCCGGTAAGCTTCCGGAGGGCCTGGGACATCAGGCGCGCCTGGAGCCCCATGTGGGAATCCCCCATCTCCCCCTCGATCTCGGCCTTCGGGACCAGCGCCGCGACCGAGTCGACGACGAGGACGTCGAGGGCACCGCTGCGGACGAGCATCTCGGCGATCTCGAGCGCCTGCTCCCCGGTGTCGGGCTGGGAGATGAGGAGGTCGTCCGTGTTCAGTCCGAGCTTCCGGGCATACCCGAGATCCAGGGCATGCTCGGCGTCGATGAACCCCGCGATCCCCCCCTGCCGCTGGGCCTGCGCGATGATGTGAAGGGCCAGGGTGGTCTTCCCCGAAGCCTCCGGCCCGAAGATCTCGCTCACCCGTCCCCGGGGGATCCCGCCGATGCCGAGCGCCACGTCCAGCGACAGCGCCCCGGTGGGAATGACGGGGATGTCCTTGACCGGGACATCGCTCCCCAGGCGCATGATCGCGCCCTTCCCGTAGTTCTTCTCGATCGCCGAAAGCGCCATCTCGAGCGCCTTCCGCCGGTTCGGGTCCTGGCTCATCCTCCCTGCTCCTTCCTGTTCCGTTTTCCCCGGCTTACCCCCCGAACGGCACGTCGACCAGCACCGTGTAGGTCGATCCCGACGGAGAGAGCCGGCTTTCGTACAACTGGTACGACCTTGCGGGCACTTCGCCGAACCGCTTTCCGGAAAGGGCGCCGCCGAACCGTTCCGTCCATCCCGCCGGAAGCCGTCTGCGTACGCGGCCCACCGTGACATGCGGGTGGAACGGCCTCCCCTCCCGTGGGAATCCCGCCCCCGCCAGGATGTTCTCCATATTCTGGTGCAACTTCCTTACCGGATCAAGAGGTTCCCGGACCCCGGCCCAGAGAATCCTCGGGGAGGACAGGGTCGGGAAGCCGCCCGCCCCCTCCACGAGAAGCCGGAACGGACCGGTTCCCCTGGCCGACTCGGCCAGCAGCCCTCCCAGTTCCCCGACACGGGCGTCCGGAACCTCCCCGAGGAACTTCAGCGTGATGTGGAGGTTTTCGGCCCGCGTCCAGGAGACCGGCAGCCCCGTCTCCGCCACGGGGGAGAGGGCACGCACGATCGAGGTCCGGCACTCCTCCGGGAGGCCGATCCCCACGAACATCCTCACCCTTCCCCCTCCTGCCGCTGGGGGACACACTCGAGCAAAAGCCCGAGCGCCCGGACCACCGTCTCCCTGCGGACCGCGTCCCGGCCTCCCCGGAGCCGGAAACGGTGCGAGAGCCGGACCTTCGGCGTGGCGACCCCGATGCAGACGGTCCCCACCGGCTTCTCCGGGGTCCCGCCGCCCGGCCCGGCGATGCCGGTCGTGCCGATCCCGACATCCCCCCCGAACCTCCTCCTGGCCCCCTCGGCCATCGCCACGGCAACCTCCTCGCTCACCGCGCCGTGCCTTGCGAGCAACGGCTCGGCGACGTCGAGGTCCCTGGTCTTGGAGAGGTTCCCGTAGGCCACGACCCCCCCCAGGAAATAGGCGGAGCTGCCCGGGACCCCGGTCAGCGCCTCGCTCACCCCGCCGCCGGTGCAGGACTCCCCCACGGCGACGGTCCATCCCGCCCCGGAAAGCGCCTTTCCCGCCCGGAGCGCGAGGGTACGGATCACCCGATCAGCCAAGCGATCCCCCGGTAGGCGAGGTTGGCATAAAGGCCGGCGAAGAGATCGTCGGCGACGACATAGGCCGCCCCCTCCCTCCGATCCATCCAGGCGGCCGGTCCGAATTTCAGGATATCGAACAGCCGGAACAGAAGAAACACCGAAAGGACCGGAACGATCCCCCAGGGGATCCCGGTCGCAGCCAGCAGCATCCCGGCCACCTCGTCGATGACGGCGGTCGGCGGATCCTTCCTCCCCGTTTCAAGCATCTCCGCTCGTATCGCCGGCACCGAGAGGAGGAGCAGCAGCGCGAGCGCCCCGAAGTGGATCACCCCCGTTCCGCCTCCCCAGTACCAGAGCGGGAGGGCCAGCAGCGAACCGGCCGTTCCCGGAGCCAGTGGAACGTACCCTGCTCCGAACCCGGTGGCCAGGATCCTCCATGCCGTGACGCCCGGAAAACGATTGACTTGGGACATAGGCATCATTAGATTATAAACATTTGGGATTTTAAATAATAAAACCTGTTTTCATCCATGGACCCCAAGGCGGATCAGGCGGAAAATCTGTTGCATCAGAAGGTTTCCCTGGCGGTGGTCGAAATGGCCAAGGGAATCAAGAACGTCAGTTTCTACCCGGAAGGCCACCCCGCCCTGATCCAGAGCATCTGGAAGATCGTCACCACCCTCGAAGAGCTCCCCCTCCCCGAAACCGGGCTGGAGATCGACGTCACCAAAAACGCCCTCCTGTTCCGGAGCGTGCCCCTGCCGGCCTCGAACAAGGCAGTGGCGGACCTGAACCGGGAGCTCTACCACCGGCACGTGAGCAGGATGATCTTCCTCCCCGGACAGAAGGTCGAGGAGATGACCGCGTTCCTGACCCTCCTCAACCGGGATAGCCAGGATATCCAGGACGAGGGGGGGCTCGAGCGGGTCCTCCTCCGGGGGAAGATTTCGCGCATCTGGGCGAACCGGGTCGACTACGAAGGGCTGACCGAGATGCTGAAGAAGGACGAGCTGGAGGAAACGGGGGAGGAGGAATTGGCGCTGAAAGCCTCCGACCTCGACTTCGGCCTCGAGGAGACCCGGCCCGAGGATGTCACCATCGAGGCGCTTCTGAAGAAGATCGCCGCGGAGACCGACCCTTCCGCCTACCGCGAGCATGTCATCTCCCTGACGAAGGCGCTGCTCGAGGAGCCGGTGGACCGGAGAATCGAGTTCTCCACCCGCGCGCTGTCGATCTTCGTCCGGCACATGGAGCACCCCCCGGGGAAAAGCGAGGAGATCGCCGGCCTGGCCCGGATGGCGATCAAGGAGCTGGCGAACGATGTTCTGGTGTCCTACTACATCCGGCGCCTGCAGGACCATGGTGCCCGGGATCGCAGCGAGGCGGAGCACGTCCTCGCGGCCTTCGGAGACCGGGCCGTGAAGGCGCTCCTTTCCGCCCTCGCGGAGGAGGGGGACCTGCTCGTCCGGAAGTCGATCGTGGACATCGTCGTGCGGATCGGCCGCCCTGCGCTGCCGTTCCTGCTCGACACCCTCTCCGACTCCCGGTGGTACGTCGTGCGGAACATCGTCACGATCCTGGGAGGCCTCGGGATCCCGGATCTCGCCCCCCACATCGCCTCGGTCCTCTCGCACCCGGACCTCCGGGTGAAGAAGGAGGCGATCAAGGCGCTGTCGCGGATCAACCATCCCTCCGCGGTGCTCTCGCTGGGCGAGCTCTGCTTCTTCCCGGAGGAAACGGTGGCGCTGACCGCCACCGCGGCCCTCTCTGTAAAGCGGGAGCCGGAGGCGGTGATGACCCTCTACCGGCGCGTCGTCGAGCGGAAGCTGTTCTACCCGAGCTACCGGCTGGCCCACGAGGCGATCGATTCCCTCCGGACCATCGGCACCCAAGAGGCCCTCGACGCCCTCGAGGGGATCCTGGGCGCGTCGGCGATCTGGGAAACGCTAAATTTCCGCGCGATGAAAACCCACGCGCTCCGGAGCATCTCAAGGATGGAGGGGAACCGCGCAAGGGAGATCGTGCAGAGAGCTGCTCAGTCCCCGAAGGCATACCTCCGGATAGAAGCGGAACGCGCCCTGAAACGGACCGAGGGGTAGACGGAACAGACGATGGACCGCAGGCAGCAGGAACAGGTGATCGGAAACATCATCCGGTTGCTGGGGACCTCCCTGAAGAACCGGAGGCTTTACCCCGCGACACACCCCTCCGTGCGGTCTCCCGTCGACAAATGCTTCTCCGACCTGCTCCTCTTCTTCGCGGACCGGAAGGAGCTCGCCCTCGCCATCGCGGACGGCACGCTGGTCTTCGAGGGGGTCCCGATCTTCAGCCTGACCTCTTCCCTCGAACTCTTCATGCAGCGGCTGGCGGCGATCGGGATTCCGGCGCTCATCTTCGACAGGGGGCTTACCTCCGACGAGATCGAGGCCTTCATCCGGTATCTCCACGAGGCGAAGGAGGAGGGGCTCGACGCCCCGGAGATCCAGAGGCAGCTCCTGGCCCAGGGGATCCTCCACCTCCGGGTGAGGCCGCCCGAGGAGGACGAGGAGGACGATCACGCCCTCGCCCGGGAGATCTACGACAACGCGGTGAACGCGGTCGTCTCCGTCCTGCAGGAAGTGCGGATGGGGAGGATCCCCTCGGGCGCGGAATCGGAGCGGGTCGCGGGAGACCTGAGCAGCATGCTCCGGAGGAACCGCGACGCCATCCTGGCCCTGACGCTGATCAAGAACTACGACGAGTACACCTACACCCACTCCGTGAACGTGTCGATCATCTCCCTTGCGCTGGCGGACGCGCTCGCCATCCCCACCCGGGAGAAGATCGAGATCGGAGTCGCAGGGCTCCTCCACGACGTGGGGAAGACCCGGCTCGCCCTCGACCTGATCCGGAAGCCGGGAACCCTCACCCCGGAGGAGTTCGAGGAGATCAAGAAGCACCCGGAGGAAGGGTTCGTCCTTCTGGGGAAGATGCCGCACATTCATCCCGGCTCCGCCCACATGGTCCGGGAGCACCATATGCGGTACGACCGGAAGGGCTACCCGGAGCTGGATCCGGATTACCGGACCCACTCCTATTCGCAGATCATCGCCGTGGCCGACTGCTTCGACGCGCTGACGACGATGCGATCGTACCAGAAGGCGAGGACCCCGCTCGGTGCGCTGGAGCTCATGCGGAAGGTCGGCGGGAAATCGGTCGACCCGAACCATGTCGCGGTGCTCTCGAAGATCATGGGGAGCTACCCGATCGGGACGATGGTGCGGCTCACCACGATGGAAGTGGGGGTCGTGCTCGGCATGGGGCTCCCCGGTCAGGGCCCCTCAAAGGTGGCGCTTCTCTTCGACCGCCAGGGGAACCCGCTTCCCCGGCCGGAACATCTGGATCTCACGGAAAAGGATCCGAAGACGGGCCAACATCTCCGCGCGATCCTCGGTACGGTGAATCCCCTGCTCTATCCGGACGCGGGGAAGGAAGTCTTCCTGCAGGAATCCCAGCCGCAGCCGCCCCCGGAGTAGCGTCGTTCCCGGAACGGCGCCGCACTAGCGGTCGGCGCTCCACTCCCCGAGGGCGCGGGCTGCGGCCGCGCGCACCGTTTCGCTCTCCGCCCCCGAGTAGCGCAGGACATGCTTCCACCCCTCCCCCTCGGCGACCCGCGCGTAGGCCACGATCGCCTTTCCGCGGACCTCGAAGTCCGGGTGGTCCAGGTACCTCTCCAGGATCGGGGCCAACTCCTTCCGGGAGGATTTCCCGAGCGCCTCCAGGAGATTCCCCAGCACGACCCCGTTCTCCCTGGTCAGCTGCTCCACCAGCGCCTTCAGCACCTGCGGAGTCGGGCTGGATTCGAGGGCCCGGACGGCGGCTCCCCGCACCTCCGCTTCGCCGTCCGACAGCGCGGCCAGCAGGATGGAGAGCCCCTCCCTGCCCCCGATCTCCTCGGCGGCGAACACGATCCGCACCCTCTCCTCGAGGGTTCCCACGCGGAGCCTTTCCAGGTAGGCGGTATGCGATTTTCTCGCCCGGAGCCGGTCCATGGCGGCGGATGCGGAGACCCGCACGGACAGGGAGGGATCCGAAAGCATCCCCTGTAGGGTCTCCATGATCCTGTCGATCACCGTGCGACCACCTCCGGGATTCCTTTACTCTTACCGGACCCCGGGGGATTCGTCAACCACGATCCCGGGCCTGGAAGGAATCCCGGATTGACGGACGGGAGGGTCGGCCCGTACACTCTCCCGGGAGGTGAAGGATCGTGGAGAAGGGTACGGGAAGGCTGCTGGGCCTGGATTACGGAAGCCACCGGATCGGGGTCGCGGTATCGGATCCGCTCGGCCTGATCGCCCAGCCGCTGCCGGCCATCCGGAGGCGGGGGGACAACCGGGACATCGAGTCGATCGGGGCCCTCGTCCGCGAATTCTCCGTCGAGGCGGTGGTCCTCGGGCTTCCCCTGATGCTCGACGGGACGGAAGGGGTCCAGGCGAAACGGGCGAAGGATTTCGGGGCCAAGCTCGGCGGCGCGATCGGGGTGGCGATCGAACCCTGGGACGAGCGGATGACCACCGTGCAGGCGGAGCGGCACCTCATCGCCTCCGGGGTCCGTCGCGAAAAGCGGAAGGAGATCCGGGACAGCCTCTCGGCCGCCCTCCTGCTGCAGAGCCTTCTCGATTTCCGGAACCGGAAGTGAGCGGCCGGTGACCTTCCCTGCGTGGAGGATCCCCGCGGGTGCGGTTCTCGCGGCGGCGGCGCTGTTTTTCTGCCTGGCGCTCATGCGCCCCCCCCAGGAGAACTGGCGCCTGAAGAAGGTCCGGATTCCCCGGGGAAGCGGCTACCCGGAAATCGTCCGGATTCTCACGGAAAGCGGCGTGCTCCGGTTCCCCGCCGTCTTCCGGATCCTCGTGACGGTGACGATGACCGGAACGACGCTCCAGCAGGGGGAGTACGCCTTCCCGGCCCCCCCCTCGGCGCTGGAGCTGTGGCAGAAGATCTCTTCGGGGGACGTCTCCAAATACCCGGTGACGATCCCGGAAGGCTCCACCCTCTACGACGTCGCCCGGATCCTGGCCGACCTGGAGCTGGCCGACCCGGGCGCCTTCGTCGCGGCGGCCACCTCGCCGGGCCTCGCGAACCGCCTCGACATCCCCGGCGACACGGCCGAGGGATTCCTCTTCCCGGACACCTACCTGCTGGTCAAGGACATGCGGGAGGAGGAGATCCTGTCCATCCTGGTCCGCCGGTTCCACCGGCAGTTCACGTCCGACATGCAGAGCGCGGCGGCCGAGCGGAGGCTCACGCTGCACCAGGTCGTCACGATCGCGTCGATCATCGAGAAGGAGACGGGGGTGGAGGCCGAGAAGCCGATCGTCTCCTCGGTCATCCACAGGCGCCTGAAGCTGGGGATGCCGCTGCAGATGGACCCGACCGTGATCTACGGACTGCGGAAGTTCGGCGGGAACCTCTCGAGGAAGGACCTCCAGTCCCCCAATCCGTACAACACCTACCTGAACCGGGGGCTCCCCCCGGGGCCGATCGCGAATCCCGGCCGTTCCGCCCTCATGGCCGCCCTGCGGCCGGAGGACACGCCGTACCTCTACTTCGTCTCCCGGAACGACGGCTCCCACCAGTTCTCGAAAACCCTGGAGGAGCACAACCGGGCGGTAGCCGAATTCCAGAGGGAGCGGGGAGCGAAACCGGAGAAACGCGCGGCACCCGCGGGGGGGACCGGAAAGGAGAACGGCGCTACTCCTCGGCCTCCGCGATAGGAACCTTCTTGATCCCGGTCTCCGAGTCCTCCCGGGTGTACTTCTCCTCCCGCTCGATCACTTCCTTGCACTCCACGCAGTACTTGGCGAAGGGAACGACCTTGAGCCGGGCCTTCGGGATCTTCACGCCGCACTCCTCGCACAGGCCGTAGCTGTTCTCCTCGATCCGGTCGAGCGCGTCCTCGATCTGCTTCAGCTTCGCCTTCTCCCGGTCGGTGAGAAGCATGTCCAGCTCGCGGGTGCGCTCCTCGGAAACCGAGTCGAGGATGTCCCCGATGTCGGGGGGGCTTCCCTCCTTGGTCGCGCGGGAACGGCGGGTAATCTCCCGCACGAGCTCCTCCCGCATCTTGAGGAGCATTTCCCGGATCGTTTTCATCGGTTTCCGACCTCCTCGGTGGCCTGAAAAATTACGTTAGTATACCCGGTGGCGGACCGCTGTCAACCGGTTTTGCCAGCAGGTCCCACTCCCGGGTTCCGGTGATCCGGACCCGGCAGAAGCGGGACGCAACCCCCCGGTACCCCGAGAGAATCACGCTCCCGTCCACCTCCGGGGCCTGGCCCCGGTGGCGCCCCCTTGCCCGCCCCTTCCCGGAGACCTCCTCCACCAGGATTTCGACTTCCCGCCCCGTCATCGCACGGTTGCGCGCGTCCAGGATCCCGGCCTGGGTCTCCTGGACCTGCCGCACCCTCTCCCGCTTCACCCGCTCGGGAATCTGCCGTCCCATCGCGTAGGCCCGGGTTCCCTCCTCCCGCGAATAGGGGAAGGCCCCCAGATAGTCGAACCGCGCCTCCTCCACGAAGCGGAGGAGGCGCGCAAAGGCCGCGTCGGTCTCTCCCGGGAACCCCGCGATCAGCGTGGTCCGCAGAAAGATCCCCGGGATCCTCTCCCGGAGCCGCCGCAGCAGGGAAACAACCTCCTCCGGCCCGTACCGGCGTCCCATCCGGCCCAGCACCCCCGCGTCGATATGCTGGATCGGGATGTCGAGGTACTTGCAGACCTTCTCCTCCCCGGCGACGAGATCGATCAACGGCCTGTCCACCCGGGTCGGGTAGAGGTAGAGGAGCCGGAGCCACCGGAGGTCCCGGATCCGGCAGAGTTCCCGGACGAGGGGAGCCAGCCCGCCGGCTTCCCCGCGGTCCGCCCCGTAGGAGGTGATGTCCTGTCCGATCAGGCAGATCTCCCGGGCCCCGCCCCGCACCAGCATGCGGGCCTCCGCCAGCAGCGATTCCCGGTCCCGGCTTTTCAGCGGTCCCCGGATCCCCGGGATGGCGCAGTAGGCGCAGCGGTGGTCGCACCCCTCCAGGATCTTCAGGTAGGCCGACCCGCCGGCACCCTCCCGGAGCCTGTGCCGGTAGGCCTCGTCCGGCAGGGCGATCTCCTCCACGCGGGAGCGGGGTGCGCTCCCCTCGAACAGTCCCCGGAGCAGGCCGGGGACCGCCGGGATGTCCCCCGGTCCCACGAAGAGGTCCACCTCGGGGAGAGATTCCGGAAGCTCCTCCCGGTACCTGCGGGCCAGGCATCCGGCGACGACCAGGCGGCGGATCGTTCCCCGCTTCTTCAGCCGCGCCATCGCGAGGATCTCCTCGATCGACTCCTCCTTCGCCTCCCGGATGAAGCCGCAGCTGTTCACGATCCCCACGTCGGCCCGACCTCGGGTCACGACGCGGCACCCGTCCCCGGCGAGCAGGCCGGAGAGGACCTCCGCGTCCACCGAGTTCTTCGCGCAGCCGAGCGTGAGGATCCGGACGGTGATCTCCCGCCGCCGCGCCTCGCTCACTCGTCCACCACCTCGACGCCCGGCGGCGTCCGGAAGCGGAACAGGTCGGGCGGGAGGGCGGGATCGATCGCCGTCTTCCCCAGATAGAGGTGGTTCGCCCCCCCCATCCGGTCGTACAGGTGCACTTCCCGGATCACCGCGTCCCCGGCTCCGACGACCAGGTCCACCCGCCGGACCTCGTTCGCGGCCTCCCCCTTCGGGACAAGGCGAAGCGCGATCTCTTCCCCCCCCTTCCGGACGACGGACTCCTCGGCCCGGAAGAACTCGGAGATTTCCCCTTTTCCGAAGAGCAGGAGAAGGGGGATCTTCCCCCCCAGCGCCCGCTCGTCGATCCGCCGGCGGAACAGCTGCGGGGAGTCGGGGGGACGGAAGTAGAAATAGGCCCCGTCCGCGAGAAACAGCTGCGTGTCCGGCGCCTCATAGTCCCACCGCATCCGGAGCGGCCTCTCGAAGTAGACCCGCCCTGCCGCCTTCCGGACGATCCCCAGGCTCTGCAGCGGAACCTCCTGGCGGAAGTCGGCCGACAGGGTCTTCGCCGCCGCGTACCGGGCCGACACCCTCGCCAGGAGGGCCTCCGCGTCGCTTCCGCCGCCGGGCGAGGGCACGGACAGCAGGAGCACCAGGACCGCCGCCGCTACCCACCCGAACCGACTCCCGTGACGCCTGCTCATCCTCCGCCTCCCCTACTCCCGGGCCGTCCGGTAGACCTCGCGGGGCTTTCCCCCCTCCGAGGGGCCTACGATCCCCTGCCGCTCCATCTCCTCGATGATGCGGGCGGCCCGGTTGAACCCGATCTGGAGACGCCGCTGCAGCATGGACACCGAGGCGCGCCCCGCCCGGACCACCTCCTCGACCGCGTCGTCGAACTTCTCGTCCCGGGAGGCGTCCCGCTCCTCCTCCGCCTCCCCCGCCGGGGAGAGGATCGACGGCTCGAAGACCGGCTCCCCCTGGGCGCGGAGATGCCCCGTGACCCGCTGGATCTCCTCCTCGCCCACGTAGGCTCCGTGAACCCGGACGATCCCCGCGATCCCCGGCTGGAGAAACAGCATGTCCCCCCACCCGAGGAGATGTTCCGACCCCGACTGGTCGAGGATCGTCCGCGAATCGAACTGGGAGGCCACCTTGAAGGAGATTCGGGACGGAAAGTTCGCCTTGACCACCCCCGTGAGCACATCCACGGAGGGGCGCTGGGTGGCGAAGATCAGGTGGATCCCGGCGGCCCGGGCCATCTGGGTCAGCTGGGTGATGGAGTCCTCCACCTCCCGGCGGGAGGTGGAGGTCATCATCAGGTCGGCGAGCTCGTCGATCACGATGACGACGAAGGGAAGCCGCGACAGATCCTCCCCCTCCCCTTCGCGGACCTTCGTCCCGGTGGAGAAGCGGGCCCGCTTCGCCACCAGCTGGTTGAAGGCGTCGATGTGCCGCACGCCGTTCTCCATCATGAGCTGGTACCTCCCCCGCATTTCGCCGACCGCCCACTTGAGCACGTGGCCCGCGTCGCGCGGCTGGGTGACGACCGGATGGTAGAGGTGGGGGATCCCTTCGTAGAGGGTGAGCTCCAGCATCTTGGGATCGACCAGGATCAGCCGGACCTCGTCCGGCGTCGCGCGGAACAGGATGGAGAGGATCATGCTGTGGAGGGCGACGCTCTTCCCGGAGCCGGTCGCCCCGGCGATCAGGAGATGGGGCATCTTCGAGAGATCCCGGATGACCGGCTCCCCGAAGATGTCCTTTCCGATCACGAGGGACAGCGCCGCCTCCGAGTCGGCGTAGGCCCGGCACCCCAGAAGCTCCCGGAGCGTGATGCTGACCCGCTTCTCGTTCGGGATCTCGAACCCCATCACCCCCTTCCCGGGGATGTTCGGCACGACGCGGACCGACTCGCACCGCATCGCCAGCGAGAGGTCCCCCGCCATCGCCACGACCCGGTTCGCCTTCACACCCGGGGCGGGCCGGAATTCGTAGGTGGTGACAAGCGGCCCCGTGCGGATCTCGGTGATGTTCCCCTCGATGCCGTGCTGGGAAAGCTTCTCCAGGAGAGCGACGGCGTTGTCCTGCAGGGATCCCTCGTCCGCCCCGTTCCCGTTCCCCTCGGGATGCTCCAGCAGCTCCAGCGGAGGCAGGACGAACCGCTTGCCGCCGGTCCTCGCCCCCGGGGGGGCCTCCGTCACGGGGGACGGGGGCACGATCCGGGGCGGGGGGCTCTCGCGCGGCGGCGGGGGCGCGGGGGCCTCCCCCGTCCGGTCCCCGCGCTCCCGGGAGCCCATCCTCTCCTTCACGATCGCGCGGACCCGCTCCGCCTCCTTCTTCCGCCTCCAGGCGGAAGGGATGCCGCTCAGGGGAATCCCGGTGAGCAGCATGACGGCGAACAGGAACAGGGCCGTGAGCACGATCACTCCCCCTACCCTGCTGAGCAGCTTTCCGAAGAAGTTCACCCCGATCAGGTACCCCGTCAGCCCGGGGAGGAAGAGGTTCGACCCGAAGAGCTGCATGTGACCGGCGAAGAAGCTCAGGATCCCGAGGAGGGAGCAGACCGCGAGCAGCCCCCCCGCGGCCCGGACCCAGTGCCCCGAGAGCCCCTCCCCGCGGAAGATCCAGTAGGAGAGCGCGAGGCAGAGGATCGGGAACCCGATCGCCCCGACCCCGAACAGCTGCAGCAGGAGGTCGGACAGGATCGCCCCGACCGTCCCTCCCCAGTTCCGCACCGGGCCGCCCTCCGAGCTGAAGGAGGACCACGAGGGATCCATCTGGTGGAAGGAGAGGAGCGCGACCGTGAGGAAGATCCCCAGGGCGAAGAAGAGGAGCGCGAGCCCGTCCTTCCGGATCTCCTGCGCCATCGTCAGAGCTCCAGGAGGACGGGCACGATCATCGGCTTCCGCTCCAGCCGCTTGTTGAAGAAGCGGCGCAGCGCCTTCCGGATGCCCGTCGTCAGCTCGGCCATGTCCTTCCTCGTTTCGACCCCCGCCTCCTCCCAGACGGCCAGGACCGTCTCCCGGGCCCCCTCCAGGATCGTGTCCGATCCGTTTTCCGACACCACGCCGCGGGCCACGACCTCGGGGCCGTACAGGATCTCCCCGCCGGCCCGCGAAACGGCCAGCACCACCATGACCAGCCCGCTCTTCGCGAGGTGGAAGCGGTCCTTGAGGACAAGCCCCTCGACCTCCCCCACGTCCTTCCCGTCCACGAACAGGCGCCCCACCTGGACCCTGCCGTCCCGCCCCATCTTCCCGGAGGAGAACTCGAGGATCTCCCCGTTGCGCACCAGTTCGGCATGGCCCACCCCCTCCTCCCGGGCGAGGGTGCAGTGCATGATCAGGTGCCGCGGCTCCCCGTGGACCGGGATGAAGTAGTCGGGACGGACCGCCCGGACCATGGAGCGGAGCTCGTCCCGGCTGGCATGCCCGGACACGTGGATCTCCGAGATCTTCTCATAGAGCACGTCGGCGCCGGAAAGGAAGAGATGGTTGATCACGTTCGCGATCGCCCGCTCGTTCCCCGGGATGAACTTGGACGACAGGACCGCCGTGTCCCCCGCCCGGATGCGGATCGACTTGTGCTCCCCCAGCGCCATCAGGGAGAGGGCCGACCGGGGCTCCCCCTGGCTGCCGGTGGTCAGCACCGCCACCTCCTTTCCCGGGAGGGTTTCGGCGCTCTCCGCGGGGACCAGGATGTCGGGATCCGGAAGGCGCATGCACCCCAACTCGATCGCGGTGGCCACGTTCCCGACCATGCTCCTCCCGCAGAGCGCCACCTTCCTCCCGTGGCGCGCGGCCGCGTTCAGCGCCTCCTGGATCCGGTGGATGTTCGAGGAGAACATCGCGACGATGACCCGGCCCTCCGCGCCGCCGAAAATCTCCGAGAGGGCCTCTCCCACGAACGCCTCGGGGAGGCTGACGCCGTTGCGCTCCACGTTCGTGGAGTCGGAGAAGAGGGCCGTGACCCCCTCCTCCCGGGCGAGCCGTTCCAGCCGCCCGAGATCGGTCCCCACGCCGTCCAGGGGACGGGCGTCGAGCTTGAAGTCCCCCGTGTGGACGAACACCCCCTCCCCGCACCGGAGGATGTACCCGATCCCGTCCGGGATGCTGTGGCAGACGGGGAAGGCCTCCAGGTCGAACCGGCCGAGCCGGAACCGCTCGGTGCGGCCGATCGTGCGAAGCCTCGCCGTCTCCGCCAGCCCGTGCTCGGCCAGCCGATTCCGAAGGAGACCGAGCGTCAGGCGGGTGCCGTAGACGGGGAGGTCGAATTCCTTGAGCAGGAAGGCCACGGCCCCGATATGGTCCTCGTGCCCGTGGGTGAGAAGAACCCCCTCGAGCCGGGAGCCGACCTCCCGGAGAAAGCCGAAGTCGGGGATGACGAAGTCGACCCCCGGCATCGTGTCGTCCGGGAACATGAGGCCGGCGTCCACGAGGAGGGCCGACTCCCCGTCGTCGAAGAGCATCGAGTTCAGGCCGATCTCGCCCAGCCCACCGAGCGGTATCACGCGCAGCGGCATTTCCCGTCCCTCCCGGCGGATCCCGCCGCGTGCCTCATGACGTCGCGACGGCGCACCGTCCCTCCTCCTCGTCCTTCGCCGACAGGAGCCGGCGCCGGGTCTCCTCCGCCATCCCGTCCCGCGAGAGCGGGCGGCCGGGACCGGCAGAAACCGGCGGAAGGACCCGCACGACCAGCTCGGCCGGGCGGAACAGCAGGCTCCCCTTCGGAAGCGCCCGTCTCCCGCCGTCCAGGTAGACGGGAACCAGCGGGAACCCGGTCTTCCAGGCGATGTGGAAGGCCCCCGGGCGGAACTCCCCGATCGAGCCGTCGCCGCTTCGGGTCCCCTCCGGAAAGACGACCAGCGCGCGCCCCTTCGCGAGCAGCGCCGATGCCTGCCGCATCATGTGGACGGCGTCCCGCGGATCCTCCCGGTCGACGAACAGGTTCCCCGACGCCGTCATCGCATGGCCGAACAGGGGGATCCGCCCCAGCTCCCGCTTGGCGATGAAGCGGATCTCCCGGGGGAATGCGGAGAGCAGAAGCGGAATGTCCACGAGGCTCTGGTGGTTCGCAACCAGGATGACCCCTCCCTCCGGAATCCGTCCGGCGTCCTCGACCCGCACCGGCCAGCCCCCGATGCGGACGAACCGCTTCCCCCACCGCTTCACGATCTCCGCGGGGAGCCTCTCGCTCCTTGTGACCGCACCGGCCAGCGTCGCGGCCAGGGAGGCCCCGATGGTGAGGAGCAGAATCGCGGCGGACCTGAAAAACCCCGTTATCCCCAACCCGCTTCCTCCCGGAAGCTGTAAAAGGTGCAACTTCCGATTATCACATGATCCAGCACCGGAATCCCCAGGATTCCGCCCGCCGCCCGGATCCTCTCCGTGATCTCCCGGTCCTCCCGGCTGGGGGCGGGATCGCCGCTGGGGTGGTTGTGCACGAGGATGACCGCCGCCGCCCTCTCCGCGACCGCCGCCGAGAACACCTCCCGGGGGTGGACCAGGCTTCCGTTCAGGATCCCGGTCGAGGCCCGGAAGTCGCCCAGCAGTCTGTGCCTGGCGTCGAGCAGAAGGACGAGGAAGACCTCCACGCGGAGATCCCCGAGCCGGTACCGGTACCTCTCGTGCACATCCCCCGCGGAGGAAAACGGGGCGGGCCGGCTGCGCGGGGCGGAGAGGGCGCGCCGCGCGATCTCCAGCACCGCCTCCCAGCGCCCGGTCATCGCGGTGTCCCCGGGACGAGCTCCCCGGGCGGCCCCCCGCATCCCCTCCCAGTCCGCGGGAAACGCGGCCCGGAACAGCGATTCCTCCTCCTCGTGCTCCAGCGGCCTCCCGTCCCGGCCGGCCCAGCCCCTCATCCTCCCTCCTTCTTCCGGTTCCCCCGGGGGGGAGGGTTCAAGTTCCGTTCCCGATTTTCGACCGAAGTCGCGGAAGCATTTCGGCGATACTATATGCATGGACCTTTCGGACGCAACGGCCCGGATCTCGCGGCTGCGGGACACGGTGGAATCGGTTCTCCTCGGAAAACGGCCCGAGGTCGAGCTGGCCCTGGCCTCCTTCCTCGCCGGGGGGCACATCCTGCTCGAGGATATCCCGGGGACCGGAAAGACGACCCTCGCCCGGGCGATCGCGGCCGGAATCTCGGGCACCTTCCGCCGGGTGCAGTTCACGAGCGACCTTCTCCCACAGGACGTGGTCGGGGTCCACATCTTCGACGTCGACCGGAAGCGCTTCACCTTCTCGCCGGGGCCGCTGTTCGCGAACATCGTGCTCGCGGACGAGATCAACCGGAGCAATCCCAGGGCCCAGAGCGCGCTTCTCGAGGCGATGAGCGAGCGGCAGGTCTCCGTCGACAACCGGACCTATCCCCTTCCGGACCCGTTTCTCGTCATCGCCACCCAGAACCCCTTCGAGCAGCACGGGACCTATCCCCTGCCGGAGTCGCAGCTCGACCGGTTCAATCTCCGTCTCCGGCTGAGATACCCGGACCGGGAATCGGAACTCCGGCTCATCCGGGAGAGCACCCTCTTCCGCGGCCGTGACGGGATCCGTCCGGTCCTGCTCCCGGAGGAGATCCTCGAGATGAGGACCCGGGCCGAGCAGGTGACCGTCCGGGAGCCGATCCTGGACTACATCCACCGCCTGGTGGAGGCCACGAGAGTCCATCCCGCGGTCCGGCTGGGAGCGTCGCCCCGCGGGGCGATCGGGCTGAAAAACACCACCCAGGCGCTCGCCCTGCTCTCCGGGAGGGATCATGTGATCCCCGGGGATGTCCGGAGGGCCGCGGGACCCGTTCTCTGTCACCGGATCTTCCTGAAGGGGGCGCCCGGCGAGGGGGCGGACACGGAGGCGGCGGAATCGGTCCTCTCGGAGATCCTGGAGGCCGTCCCGGCTCCCCTGTGACCCCGCTTCCCGGCAGGTTCCGGAAACGGCCCCTCTTCCCGAGGAGCCTTCGGATCACCTTTTCGGGCAAGGGCTTCATCGCGCTCACTCTCGGGGTCGGCGCGGCGGCGGTGAACACCGGGAACAACCTCCTCTACCTCGCCTTCAGCATGAACCTCTCCCTGATCATCCTGTCGGGGATCCTCTCGGAGGGATCGATCCGGGGAGTCCGGGTCGCGATCCGCCATGCCTCGGAGGCCTTCGCGGGACGGCCCTCCTTCCTCGTCCTGACCTGCTCCGCCCCGGGGAAGCGGTTCCCCGCGGTTTCCCTCGCGGTGACTCCCGGCCCCCCGGTGGCCTGCGGAACGGTCCGGTTTCCGGTAATCCCCCCCGGGGGATCCGCCGACCGGGTCGTGGAATGGCGTCCTTCCCGCAGAGGTTCCGTCCCCCCCTTCTCCTGCACAATCTCCACCCGCTTCCCGTTCGGCCTGTTCGAAAAATCGCGGCGCCTCATGGTCCCGGCGTCCTCCCTGCTGGTCTACCCGGAGCCGGAGAGCAGCGGGGCGACCGAACTCCTCCGATCCGGGGAGCTTCCGGACGGGGGACAGACCCCCGCGGGAAGGCAGGGGCCTATGGTCCGGGGCGCGCGGGAGCACATGCCCGCCGACCCGGTCCGGGAGATCCACTGGAAAGCCTCCGCGAAACGGGGACGGTGGATGGTGAAGGAGCGGGAGGCGGAGCCGGACCGGGTCGTCGACATCCGGGTTCCCCTGTCCTCCCCGGAGGAGCAGCTCGAACGGCACCTGTCGAGGGCGTGCGGACTCGTCCTCCGCCTGGAGCGGGAGGGTCGCCTCTACCGCCTTCGGATCGGCAGGGGTCCCTCCGTGGAACCGTCGCAGGCGGACCGGCGTCGCCGGGCCCTCTTCTTCCTGGCGACGGCGGAGGCGGAATCCCCGTGAGGCGGGAACGGAGGCATCCTCCCCTCCCGCCGATCCTCTGGTATTGCCTCCGGGCCCACTGGATCGCCGGGCTTCTCCCCCTGTTCTTTCTCACGGAGATCTCCCGGGCGGGACTGGCCGCGGCGACCGCCGCCTTCCTCCTCGGGGTCCTGCTGGACCGGGCGGGCACGGAACGGCCGGGCTGGCATCGCCTCTCGACGCCTCTGGTCCTGGCGACGGCCCTCGCAGCCTCCGCCGACTTCTTCGCCGGCAGCCGGGACCTCCTTTCGGCCGTCACCCTGCTGGTTCTCGGAGTCCAGTCGGTCAAGTTCCTCCTTCCCAAGACGACCCGGGACGGCTGGCAGCTCTGCGCCGTCTCCTTCCTCGAGTTTCTCGCCGCCGCCGCCGTCTCCTCGGAGATCCAGTTCGCCCTTTTCCTTCTTCTCTTTCTCGGGCTCTCCGCGGGGGCGATGTGGGCCCTTCACCTGGAGGAGGAGGCGGAGCTCCGGGAGGCCGCGGCGGAGGTCCTCCCGGGATTCGCGGTCCGTCTGCTTTCGCTGGCCGCCGTCGCCGGTTTCGCGATGACGGCCGTACTCTTCGTGGCGATCCCCCGGATCGGGATCGGTCACATCCTTCGGCACCTGAGCCGGTCGGCCGGGCTTCCGGGGTTTTCCGACACGATCACCCTCCGGGACGTCACCTCCGCCAAGACCGACCGGAGGGTCGCTGCCCGGATCGAGTTTCCGGAGCTGGCCCCCTCGACCGTACCGACGGACCTCTACCTCCGGGGAGCGGTCTATTCCCGGTTCGACGGCTCGCGCTGGAGGCGCGGCGGAACTCCCCTGGTCGGCGTCTCCCGGAGCGGGTTCTACTATCTCGCCGGTTCCCCCCCTACCGGGGGACCGCTCTCCACGGCCGAGATCGTCCTGGAGCCCGCGAGCCACCCGGCGCTCTTCGTCTACGGGACGCCGGTCACCATCGAGGGGGACCTCGGGCACCTGTGGACCGACCTTGCGGGAAGCTACTCGTTCCAGGAGCCGTTGCGCTCCGCGGTGCGGTACCGGGTCCGGTTCGCGCAGGGCGGCTCCTCCCGGGAAAAACTGCTCCCCGCCGCCCGGGACGGAGCCCTCGCCCTCCCGCCCGGGATGGAGGATGTCCGCGGCCTGGCGGAACGGATCGCGGCGGGGGCGGGGACCGACCGGGAGAAGGCGGAACGGCTTCTTTCGCACTTCCGGTCGGGCTTCCGGTACACGCTGGACGATCCGGCCGGCACGGTCCAGGAATTCCTCTTCGTCCGGAAGGCGGGGTATTGCGAGCACTACGCCACCGGTCTCGCGCTGCTCCTGCGTTCCGCCGGGATCCCCGCCAGGGTCGCCGCGGGGTATCTCGGGGGGGAGTGGAGCGCCCCCGGGAACTACCTGATCGTCCGGCAGTCCGACGCCCACGCCTGGACGGAAGGATGGATCGAGGGCCGTTGGGTCACGCTGGACGCCACCCCCCCGGCCGGAGGGGACTCCCCCTTCTCCGTGAAAACCGGGCTGCTGGGAATCTACCTGGACTGGGCGCGGCAGCGGTGGAACAAGTACGTGATCAACTACTCGCTGAAGATGCAGGCGGAAGCGGTGTCCCGGAGCTGGACCGCCGTGCGTCGCGCCCGCTGGAGTCTCCGGGACCGGATCCGGGGGTGGGAAGGACTCCCTCGTGGGCGGACCGCGGGGGCAGCGGCCGTCGTGTCGGCCTGCGCGGTTTCCCTCGCGTGGATCCTGCGGAAGCGATTCCGCCCGCCGGTCCTCTTTGGAACCGGACGCGCCGGGGAGCGGCTTCCCCGCTCCTACGGCCGTCTTCTGAAATTCCTTGCCTCGAAAGGATTACGGCGCTCCCCCGGCACGACGCTGGAGGAGATGCTGGACCGCGCGGTGCAGGGATCCCCGTTGCTCGCGGAGGAGGCAGGGCGCTTCCTCCGCCTCTATCACCTGGACCGTTTCGGCCCGCGCCCGCTGCCGGAGGAGGAATCCCGGGAGGCCGCCCGGCTGGCGGTCCGGCTCCGCCGGGGGCTTTCCAGGCCGGGCGCCACGTAGTCTCCGAGTTTCCCGCCGGTTTTCCGCAGCAGGCGGATCCCCTCGATCCGGATCGACCGGTCCACCGGCTTGGCCATGTCGTAGACGCAGAGCGCTGCGGCGGCCACCGCGGTGAGCGCCTCCATTTCGACCCCCGTCTTCGCGCAGGTCTTGGCCTCCGCCTCGATCCGCACCTCTCCCGGCGCGGGGAGGGAAAGATCGACCCGGACCGAATCGAGCGGGAGCGGGTGGCACAGGGGAAGGATCCGGGAGGTGTCCTTGGCCGCGGAGATCCCGGCCACGCGCGCCACCGACAGGACATCTCCCTTCGGGATCTCTCCCTTCCTCAGCATTTCCCAGGCCGGACGGGACAGGAACACCCTCCCTTCGGCGACCGCCGTCCGGACGGTTTCCCCCTTCCCCGATACGTCGGCCATGCTCACCCTTCCGTCCTTGGGCAACGCCTCCCCCCGGACCGGTCCGGGACCGGCCTCGTCTCCGACATTCTATTCGAAACGACCTCCCCCATCAACAAACCTCCCTCGGCCATCGGTTTCCCGGTCCCCCTCCGGTCCGGAATGTCCGGGCGCCGGTCCAGGCGGACGCTGGACGGGCGCACCCCGAAGCGTTACCGGCCGGTACGAGGGTTGCACCTCCCGGAGGGAAACGATCGCCCCCTCCCGGAACCGGTCCTCCGGAAACCGGGGGGAGGCCGGGGGAGGCCGCGTGCTGGTCCGGGTGCTGACCGCGACCCTGTCCGGGATCGAAGCGATCCCGGTCGAAGTGGAAACCGACATCTCCCGCGGATTGCCTTCCCTGACGCTCGTGGGCCTTCCGGGAGGGTCGGTCCGGGAAAGCGCCGACCGGATCCGTGCGGCCATCCGCAATTCCGGCCTCCCCTACCCGGGCCGGAAGATCACGATCAGCCTGGCCCCCGCGGACCTGAGGAAAGAGGGGGCTCTGCTCGACCTTCCGATCGCCCTCTCCCTGCTTTGCGCGGAAGGGGTCTTCCCGGGAGACGCGCTGAGGGACTACCTGGTGGCGGGGGAACTGTCGCTGGACGGCTCCCTCAAGCCGGTTCGCGGAGTCCTGCCGCAGGGGCTTCTGGCCCGGGAGATGGGGCTCGCGGGGATCCTCGTCCCCGCCGCGAACCGGTCGGAAGCCGCTCTGGTTCCCGGCATCCGGGTCCTCACGGCGGATTCGCTCCGGCAGGCCGCCTTCCGCCTCTCCGGGGAATCGCCGGAGCCGCCGGATCCCGGCCCCGCCCCTCTTCCCGTTTCGCCCGGCTCCCCGGCGATGGATCTTCGGGACGTGGTCGGCCAGCCGCTCGGACGCAGGGTCCTGGAGATTTCCGCCGCCGGGAACCATCCGCTGCTGTTCGCCGGCCCCCCGGGGTGCGGGAAGACCATGCTCGCGGAGCGGATCCCCGGGATCCTTCCCGAGTTCTCGGGGGAGGAGGCGCTGGAGACCGCGCGGATCTACAGCGCCGCGGGAGAGCCTCCCTGGCCCTCCATCCTGACCCGCCGGCCCTTCCGTGCGCCCCACCACTCGGTCACCCGGGCGGGACTGCTCGGGGGCGCCTCCCCCCCCCGCCCCGGGGAGGCGAGCTTCGCCCACGGCGGGGTCCTCTTCCTCGACGAGTTCTCCGAGTTCCGGCCGGAGGTGCGGGAGTCGCTCCGACAGCCGCTCGAGTCCGGGGAGGTCGTGATCGCGCGGGCCGGAACCGCCTGCCGGTTCCCCTGCCGGTTCCTCCTCCTCGCCGCCACCAATCTCTGCCCGTGCGGGAACGCCGGGCACCCCCGGAAGGTCTGCCGGTGCACCCCCGCGCTGCGCGAGAGATTCTCCCGGAAATTCTCCGGGCCGCTCCTGGACCGGGTGGACCTCTCCCTCTCGGTCGTCCCGGTTCCCGGCGACGAATGGTCGGCCGGATCGTGGGGGGAAGACTCGGCGACGGTGCGCGGGCGGGTCATGGAATGCCGGCGGATCCAGGCGAAGCGGCATTCCGGCCGCCCCTGGCGCACGAACGGGGACGCGCGAGCCCCCTTTTCCGAGCTGATCTCCTCGTTCGCCCCCGAGGCGCGGATCCTTCTCGTGCGCGCGGCGGACCGGCTGAAGCTGTCCGGAAGGGCGCTGAACAAGACGGGACGGGTCGCCCGGACGATCGCCGATCTGGCGCGCGAGAAACGGGTCGCCGCCCAGCACGTGGCCGAGGCGATCCAGTACCGGCTCCCGGAGAACATCACCCCGGGGAGCTGAACCGGCCTAGACCTTGTCGGCGATGTCCCAGAAGACCTTCTCGACGTAGTTCCGGAAGCCGTGGATGAAGGCGCAGCGCCGGTGGAAACGGGCGAGCGACCCGCAGAAGTAGAGCCCGGGGACGGTCGATTCCCCCGTCGCGGAGATCACCGGGAATCCCCCCTCCCCCACCTGCACCGTCCCTCCCTCCATGGGGACCCAGGCCGGCCGGTATCCGGTCGCGCAGAGGATCCAGTCGAACTCCTCCTCCTCGCCCATCCGGAACCGGACCCGCCTCCCCGAGACGGCGGCGGGAGGATCCTCCTCCCGGAGCCGGACGATCCCGAACCGGACGCACTCCTTGAGGATGCTCTCCGACGACCCCCGGATATCCTCCAGCTCCCCCGTGGCGGAGAAGTAGCGGATCGGCCCCCTCGTGCAGATCGTCACCCGGGCGGTGCCGGCCAGCTCGATCGCGATCTCCGCGGCGGAGTTTCCGCCGCCCACGATCAGGACCCGCTTCCCCGTGTAGGCCATGCAATGGATGAAATCGGAGGCATGGAGGACGTACGGATTGTTCCCGACCCCCGGAACGTCCGGGTAGGCGGGAACGGTAGTCGATCCGGAGGCCAGCACGAGGAAGCGACAGGCCATCTCCCCGGAAGAGGTCTCCACCATGAATCCCCCCGGGACGACGACCGCGCGGACCGCCGCGGTATTCTCCGTCACCCGGAGCAGGTTCTCCCGGGTGAAGGACTCGACGTAGCAGAGGAAATCCTCCCGGCTGGGGAACGGTTTCCGGGTCCCCGGAAGCGCCCAGATAGGATGCCGGAGCGAGAGCGACGTCCAGTCGGTCCCGGGAACGGCCGGGGAGAGCAGCGTCATCCCCTGGCGCATCATCCGCCAGGCCTGGGCCACCTTCCCCCGCTCGAGGACCCGGTAGTCGATCCCGTGCTCCTGGAAGTTGTGCGCCAGAAGAAGGCCCGCAGGCCCCCCCCCGACGATCAGGACGTCCCGGGTTTCCATTCCCCCGCCTTTCCGCTTCCGGCCGACTCAGGAACAGGATACCCCATCCCATGTGTCGAATTCCGGGTCGAATACCGGGTCGAATTCCGGGTTGACAGCGAAAAAGGACTTCTTTATCATGATTTGTTCCTATTCGAGCCCTGAACGGAGGGTCGTGAACATGTATGCCGTGGTCCGCACCGGGGGGAAGCAGCTCCGCGTCGCCCCCGGGGATGTCATCCAGGTCGAGAAGCTCCCGGTCGAGACCGGCTCCGAGGTCGAGCTCACCGACGTGCTGCTCGTCTCCTCCGAACAGGGAACGACCGTGGGCGCCCCCACCGTCCCGAACGCGAAGGTCCTTTGCGTCTCGCTCGGGGATGGCAAGGGGAAGAAGATCGTGGTCTACAAGTTCAAGCGGCGGAAGAACTACGCCCGCAAGCAGGGGCACCGCCAGGCCTTCACCCGGCTCTCGGTCCGGGAAATCCGGGTAGGATAACCGCAGGGAGGATCGCGCCATGGCGCACAAAAAAGGGGTCGGAAGCTCCCGGAACGGGCGGGACAGCCAGAGCAAGCGGCTCGGCGTGAAGGCCTACGGCGGGGAACTGGTGACCGCCGGCTCGATCATCGTGCGCCAGCGGGGAACCGCCGTCCATCCCGGACAGAACGTCGGGGTCGGAAGGGACCATACCCTGTTCGCCCTGATCGACGGGACGGTCCAGTTCCAGCGGTTCGGGAAAGACCGCAAGAGGGTGTCCGTCCTCTACGCATCGTAGTTCTTTCCTCTCCATGCGCTTCGTCGACGAGGTCACCATCACCGTCCGCTCCGGAGACGGCGGGCGGGGGTGTTCCAGCTTTCGCCGGGAAAAACATGTGCCCCGCGGGGGGCCGGACGGCGGAAACGGCGGGAACGGCGCTAGCGTCGTCCTGCGTGCCGTCCCCGGCCTCGCCACCCTGCTCGACTTCCGGTACCGGAACCTCTTCCGGGCCCGCCGGGGCGTGCACGGAAAGGGAAAGAAGATGCACGGGCGAAACGCCGAGGACCTCGTGATCCCCGTCCCCGCCGGGACCATGGTCCAGGACGCCGACAGCGGGGAAACGCTCGCGGACCTTACCCGGGACGGCGATTCCGTGGTCGTCGCCGGCGGCGGGAGGGGGGGGCGGGGTAACGCCACCTTCGCCACCTCGACGAACCAGGCCCCCGATTACGCCCAACCGGGAATCCCGGGGGAGGGGCGCCGCCTCCGGCTCACGCTGAAGCTCATCGCGAGCGTCGGGCTGGTCGGGCTCCCGAACGCCGGGAAATCGACTTTCCTCGCAAGCATCTCCCGCGCCCGTCCGAAGATCGCCGATTATCCCTTCACCACCCTCTCCCCCGTGCTCGGCATGGTGTCCCACCGGGACGAGGATTTCGTGGTGGCCGACCTTCCCGGGCTGATCGAGGGGGCACACCGGGGGGCAGGGCTGGGGCACCGGTTCCTCAAGCACGCGGAACGGACCGAGGTGCTGGTCCATGTCCTGGACTCCTCGAAGCCGCCGCGGGAGATCGCCGCCGCCTACCGGACCGTGCGGGAGGAGCTGGAACGGTTCAACCCCGGGCTCGTCGCCCGCCCGGCCCTGCTCGCCTTCAACAAGACCGACCTCCCCGGCGCGCGGGAGGCGGCGGAAAAGGCCCGGGCGATGTTGAAAATCCCGGAAGGGAATGCCTATTATATTTCCGCGGCCACCGGGATGGGGGTCAAGACCCTGCTGGATGCCCTGGTGGCGCTCCGGAGAAGGCCGACGGCATGAATCCTGACAGCGCGGCGGCGCGTGCATCCCTGCTCCGTTCCCGCAGGATCCGCAGGGTCGTGGTGAAACTCGGAAGCGGAACGCTCGCCGACGTCGAGGCGGGGCTCCGCCTCCCCACGATCCGCGCCCTCGCCTCCCAGGTGACCGCCTCCTGGGAGCGGGACGGGATCCGCTTCGTGGTCGTCACCTCGGGAGCGATCGCGGCGGGGCGCAAGAAGCTGGGGATGCGGGAGAAGCCGCGCACCATCGCCCTCAAGCAGGCGGCTGCGGCCGTGGGGCAGACCACCCTGATGCAGGCCTACGAGCGCGCCTTCGAGCGGCGGGGGCGGCAGGTCGGCCAGCTGCTGCTCACCCACGAGGACTTCGAAAGCCGGGAACGGTACATCAACGCGCGGAACACGATCGAGACGCTTCTGGCGCGGGGGATCGTCCCGATCATCAACGAGAACGACACCGTCGCCACCGAGGAGATCCGGCTGGGGGACAACGACCACCTCGCCGCCCTGGTCACCCAGATGGTCGGAGCCGACCTCATGGTGCTGCTCACCGACCGGAAGGGGGTGTTCGACCGGGACCCGCTCCGCCACCGCGACGCCCGCCTCCTCCCCCTGCTCGAGCGCATCACGGAGGAGAGGATCCGGGCCGCTTCCGGGCAGTCCCGGGGGACCGTCGGGACCGGCGGCATGGGCTCCAAGCTCCTCTCGGCGAGGCTGGCGAGCGACTCGGGGATCCCCGTGGTGATCGCCTCGGGGCTGTCGCCCCGCTCCCTCGCCGACATCCTCGCGGGGAAGGAGGTCGGAACGCTGATCCTGCCCGGCGGCCCCGGGAAGGCAAACCGGCGGAAGATGTGGATCGCCTACGCGAGGCATCCCCACGGGACGATCACCGTCGACGACGGGGCGATCCTGGTCCTCCGGGAGCAGGGAAAAAGCCTGCTCCCCGCGGGGATCACGGGGGTGCGCGGGACCTTCCGCAGCGGCGACGCCGTCTCCATCAGCGACCGGCGGGGACGGGAGGTCGCGCGGGGGATCAGTTCCTGGGACAGCGGGCAGGTCGAGGCGGGAATGGGGAAGAAGACTCCCGACGTCCGCGCGCTCCTCGGGGAGAATCTCCCCGCCGAGGTGGTCCACCGGGACAACCTGACGATCCTCCCCCGCCACGAGGGGGCCGGGGAAGGGAAAAGAGCGGACCGGTAGATGACGGAACTCCGGAATTCGGTGAACGAGGTCTGCCGCGCCGCGCGGGAGGCGGCCGCGCGGATCGGGCATGCCGGCGCCTCCGAGAAGAACCGTGCCCTTTCCGCCATGGCCCGGGGGCTGCGGGAGCAGTCGGAACGGATCCTCCGGGAGAACCGGACGGACCTTGCGGCCGCCGCGGACCGGGGGCTTTCCGGCGCGATGGTCGACCGCCTCGCCCTGGACGAGGGGAGGATCGCCCAGATGGCGGCCGGAATCGAGGAGGTGGTCTCCCTTCCCGACCCGGTGGGGGAAGTCGAGCGGATGTGGAGGCGCCCGAACGGGCTCTGGGTGGGAAAAATGCGGATCCCCCTCGGGGTGATCGGGATCATCTACGAATCGCGGCCGAACGTGACGGCCGACTCCGCCGCGCTGTGCGTCAAGTCGGGAAACGCCGTCATCCTCCGGGGCGGATCGGAGGCGATCCACTCCAACCTCGCCATCGCGGAAATCCTGAGGGAAGCGCTCGCCTCCTCCGGCCTTCCGGAGGACGCGGTCTCGGTGATCCGGCGGACCGACCGGGCGGCGATCGACGAGATGCTCCGGGCGGAGGAGTACATCGACCTCATCATCCCCCGCGGCGGGGAAGGGCTGATCCGCAGCGTCGCGGAAAAGTCCCGCATCCCGGTCATCAAGCACTACAAGGGGGTCTGCCACATCTACGTGGACGAGGATCCGGATCTGCCGCAGGCGATCTCCGTCTGCGTGAACGCCAAGGTCCAGCGTCCCGGCGTCTGCAACGCGATGGAGACGCTGCTCGTCCACGAGAGGGCGGCCGGCTCCTTCCTGCCCGCCGCCGCGGCCGAGATGGTCCGGCACGGTGTCGAGATCCGCGGCTGCCCGGAGACGGTGCGGCTCGTGCCGGCGGCGAAGCCCGCGAGGGAGGAGGACTGGGGTACCGAGTTTCTCGACCTGATCCTGGCGGTGCGCGTGGTCCCCTCGATGGAGGCGGCCCTCTCGCATATCCGGACGTACGGCTCCCTGCACACCGAGGCGATTCTCACGAAGGATCATGCGCGGGCGATGCGCTTCATCCGCGAGGTGGACTCCTCGCTGGTGCTCGTGAACGCCTCCACCCGGTTCAACGACGGGTTCCAGCTGGGCCTGGGCGCCGAGATCGGGATCAGCACCACCAAGATCCACGCGTTCGGCCCGATGGGGCTGACCGAGCTCACCACGACGAAGTTCATCGCCTTCGGGGACGGCCAGGTCCGGACGTAGCGGCGTGCCTCCCCCGCGAACATCCGCGGCCCTATTCGGCGGAACCTTCGACCCGTTCCACATCGGGCACCTGCGGATGGCGATCGAGGTGAAGGAGGCCTTTTCCCTCCCCCGGGTCGTCTTCCTGCCGGCCCGCCATCCCCCGCACAAGCCGGGGCAGCCGGTCTCCGACGCCGCGCAGCGGCTGGCGATGACCGCCGCCGCCATCCGGGGGATTCCCGGATTCGAGGTGTCCGACCTGGAGCTGCGCAGGGAAGGCCCCTCCTATTCCCTGGACACCGTCCTGGAGTTCCGCCGGGCCGGGCCCGGGGTCGACTGGCTCTTCGTGATGGGGGCCGACTCCTTCGCGGAGATCGCCACCTGGCACCGGTACCGGGAGTTTCTCGCGGCGTGCGATTTCATCCTGCTTCCCCGCCCGGGAGCCGCGGGCGAGCCGTCGCCGCCGGAAGGGTTGCGTATTGAAAAAGAAAAACCGCATTGCTATAGTTGGAACGGGGAAAGCTATCTCCTGCCGGGGGGACGGAAGCTGTTCTGCCCCGCCTTCCCGGCCCTGGATATTTCTTCGCGCGGAATCCGCGAGAAGGTGGCATGCGGGAAGAGCATCCGGGGGCTCGTTCCGCCGGAGGTGGAGAAGCATATCGCCGGAAACCGGCTCTATACCCGTCCCGGGGAGGGATGACCGCCATCACGACCAGGGAGACGCTGATCCGTTGCGCCCGGATGGCGCAGGAAAAGAAGGCCGTCGGCATCCGGGCCCTGGACGTCCGGGAAAGCGCATCCTTCACCGACTATTTCCTGATCTGCTCGGGCACCTCGGACCGTCAGGTGACCACCATCGCCGGCCACATCGAGGAGACGCTCCGGAAGGAAGGGACGCGGCCCTTCGTCGTCGAGGGAGTCCGGGACGGTCGCTGGGTGCTGCTGGACTACGCCGACATGGTCGTGCACGTGTTCCTGGACGAGGTCCGGGAATTCTACAAGTTCGACCGGCTCTGGGGATCCGCCGCCGAGATCCCCGTGCCGGAGGACCAATAGCCCTTCCCGAGGAGGCCCGCGCATGGGGGTCCGGCTGCTCCTGCTCTTCTTCGTCATCATCCTGGTCGGGTTCTCCTACGTCTCCCTGCTGAACGGCCAGCATGTCCAGTTCTTCTACTCCACCATGCGCCAGGTGGAGGTCACCGTCAGCGAGCTCGCCATCCTCTCCTTCTGCCTCGGGGCGGCCATGGTGATCCTGGGGACGATGGTGAAGGACGTGACCGAGGCCTCCCGGAACTGGAGGGAGCGCCGCCAGGCGCAGCGCCGGGAAGCGGCCCGCGCCCGGGTCGCGAAGGCGGCCGATTTCCACCGGCGCGGGATGCTGGACGAGGCGGCCACCGAGCTCGGGAAGAGCCTCTCCGTGAATCCCGAGGACCGGGAGGCGCTCGAGCTTTCGGTTACCGTCGAGGCCGAGCGGAAGGTCCCCCTCGAGGCGATCAAGGCGCTCACCCGGATCAAGCAGATCGACCCGTCCGACCTGTTCGTCTACTACCGCCTCGCCCGCCTCTACCGCGAAATGAACGACGACGAGAACGCCCTCTCCCTCCTTTCGACGGTCGAGGGGTCCGGGGGGGAGAACCTGCGGGTGTGGGAAATGATCCGGGAGATCCACATCCGCCGCGGGGAGATGGTCCCCGCCTACGAAATCCAGAAGAAGATCGTCAAATTCAAGGGAAAGTCGGCGTCCGCCGCGGACCAGGAGATCTTTTCCGCCCTCCGGTACGAGAAGGCGGTGCGCCGGATGGCCGACGGGAAGACCGACGACGCGGAACGCCGCCTGAAGGATCTCATCAAGGACCAGCCGGGCTTCGCCCCCTCCTATGTCGCTTTCGCCGAGCACCTGCGCTCCCGGGGGAACATCGACGAGGCGACCGAGATTCTCCTGCGGGGATACCGCGCCACGCGGAACCCGGTCTTCTTCATCAAGATCGAGGACATGGGGGTGGAGACCGAGCGGCCGCACGCCGTGATCGCGCGCTACTCCGACCTGCAACGCGACTACCCCGCGGACTACGACGTGAACCTCTTCATGGGGAAGTTCTTCCTGAGGCTGGAGATGAACGACGAGGCGGTGGAACAGTTGTTGAAGGCGGAGCAGCTGGAGCCGGAGCGCGAGTCGGTCAACATCCTGCTTGCGGAGGCGTTCCGGCGGAGAGGCCGCTATGAATCCGCCTGCCAGCACTACCAGCGCGCCTTCGGCTACAAGCGCAGGTACCTCATCCCGTTCCGCTGCGGCGGATGCGGGGAGATCACGATCAAGTGGACTCCCCGGTGCCCCATCTGCGGCATCTGGAACGGGTACTCCATCGACCACGGCAGGAAGGAATTCGCCATCCCCGCCACGGTCCGCTGACCTTTCCCGGTTCGCCCGCGGCGCGGCGGCCCTGCTCGCGGCGCTGCAAGCCCTCCTTCCTCCCGCGCGGGCCGGGCTTTCCCGCGGATCGGTCGCGCGGTGGACCGCCTGGAGGGGAGCCTGCTGCCCCCGGTGCGGCGCCTTTTCCGCGGTCGTATTTCCCGTGCGTTCCGGGCGGGGCGGTGCCTGCGCCGACTGCCCGGGCGACCCTCCCTTCGCGGCCGCCCGCTCCCTCTTCCCCTACGAGGGAGAGGTCCGCGAGGCGATCCGGGCCGCGAAATACGGGGGGATGGCCACGCCGGCGGGCCCTGTCGCGGAGCGAATGTTCGCGGCCATACGGCAGGAGTGGGCGGACCTGTTCCCGGACGGTTGCCGTCCCGTGATCGTCCCGGTCCCGATCCTTCCCCGGAAATATTTCCGGAGGGGATTCAACCTCCCCGCGCTGGTGGGGGGCAGGCTGGCCCGCCTTGCAGGGTGGCCGTTCGATCCCCTCCTCCTCCTGCGGACCCGGGAACGTCTTCCCCAGGCGGCCCTCCCGCTTTCCCTCCGGGAAGGAAACGTCCGGGGGGCGTTCGCCGTCTCCCCGGGTAGGGGGATCCCCCCGGAGATCCTCCTCCTGGACGACGTGTACACCTCGGGCGCCACGGCGGCGGAATGCGCCCGCACCTTGAAAAGAGCCGGGGCGGAGCATATAGTGATCCTGACGGTCTCCCGGGCCGTCCCCTGAATCTTCCGTACGGAGACCGGATGCCCTCGCCATTCACGGCCGCGTCGCTGCAGTTCCCGATCGAGATGGGACAGGTCGAGGCGAACCTCTCCCGGGCCCTTGCCCTCCTGCGGGAGGCGGCCGGAACGGGGGCGTCGCTGTGCGTCCTGCCCGAGATGTGGAGCACCGGCTTCGCGTACGACAACCTTCTCCGCCTCTGCGGATCCACCCCGGAGATCCTGCACGAGCTGCGGCGGTTCGCCGCGGAGAGGAAGATCGTCCTGGCCGGATCCCTCCCCGAGCGGTCGGGCCGGTCGGTGTACAACACGCTGTACGTGATCGACGCGACGGGGATCGTCGCCGGGGAATACCGGAAGGCGCACCTCTTCACCCCGTCGGGGGAGCACCTCCATTTCCGGCGGGGGGCGCAGGCGAGGACCGTGCGCACCCGGGTGGGAGTCCTCGGTCCGCAGATCTGCTACGACATCCGGTTTCCCGAGCTCTCCCGAAAATACTTCCTCGAGGGTGCGACCCTGCTCTGCGTCAGCGCGCAGTGGCCCACCGCGAGGAAGGAACACTGGGACCTGCTCATCGCCGCGCGCGCCGTGGAGAACCAGCTCTTCGTGGTGGCGACGAATGCGGTGGGACGGTCCGGGGAGTTCCAGTATTCCGGGGGGTCGGCCGTCCTCTCCCCACTCGGGGAGCGGCTGGCGCAGGGGGGGGAGGAGGAGGCGGTCGTGAGGGCGACCGTCGACCCCGGGAGGATCGACGAGGTGAGAAGGAGGATCCCGTGCGCAAAGGACCGGAACGAGCGGGCCTACCGCAGGACCCGGCCGCCAAGGTAGTTCCCCGGAAGTCCGTCCGGGGGCTCGGCGAACGCCTCCGCGGGCGGGGGAAACGGCTCGTCTTCACGAACGGCTGCTTCGACATCCTCCACGCCGGGCATGCGCAGTACCTCCGGAAAGCGGCCTCCCTGGGCGACCTCCTCGTGGTGGGGGTGAACAGCGACGCCTCCGTACGGCGGCTGAAAGGGGCGGGGCGGCCGCTCCAGCCGGCGGCCGACCGGGCCTACCTGCTCGCCTCGCTTCAGGCGGTTTCCTTCGTGGTCGTCTTCTCCGAGGACACGCCGGCGGCGCTGATCGAGGAGGTGGCTCCCGATATCCTGGTAAAAGGGGGCGACTGGAAAGGGAAGGAGATTGTCGGGGCCGACTTCGTCCGGGCGAGGGGTGGGAAGGTGAGGACGATCCGGTTCCTTCCCGGCAGATCCACCACCGCCATCCTTACTCGCGCGGGAAGGGCGGCCGCGGGAAGGAAGTGACCCCCCGGCTCCGGGGAGGCCTTACCGCCGGGACCCGGCGATCTTCCGCAGAGCCTCGAGGAAGGCTACGATCTCCCGCCTCGTGGTGAAGGGGCCCGGGCTCACCCGCACGGTTCCTTCCGGGAAGGTCCCCAGGGTGCGGTGGGAGCCGGGCGAGCAGTGGAGCCCCGCCCGGACCAGGATCCCGAACTCCTTCTCCAGCCGAAGCCCCACCTTCCCAGAGTCCTTTCCCTCGACGATGAAGGAAACGACCGAGATCCGCCGGAAGGGATCGCGCGGACCGAAGACCGTGACGCCGGGGATCCGCCCCATCCCCTCCAGCAGAACCGCCAGGTGCGTCTCCTCCTTTCGGCGGACCGTCTCCACCCCTTTCCGAAGCAGCCAGGAAAGGGAGACGCCCAGCCCGGCGATCCCCACGCTGTTCGGGGTCCCCGACTCGAGAGCGTCCGGGAGGAAGTCGGGCTGCCGGTCCGATTCCGAGCGGCTCCCGGTCCCCCCCTCGATCAGCGGAACGAGCGGCACCCCCTCCCGCACGTAGAGGAATCCGGTTCCCTGGGGCCCCAGCAGCCCCTTGTGCCCGGGCGCCGCGAGCAGGTCGACCGGGAGATCCCGGACGGAGATGGGGATCGAGCCGGCCGTCTGGGAGGCGTCCAGGAGGGTGAAGGCGCCCGCGCGGCGGGCTGCGCGGACGACTCCCGCGGCGGGCTGGATCGCCCCGGCCACGTTGGAGGCGTGCACGAGGCAGACGAGCCGCGTCTCCCGGCGGATCGCGGAAGCCACCGCCCCGGCGGAAACGGCGCCGGTGGAGTCCGCCGGGACCACGGTCACCGACACGCCCGCCTCCTGCATCCTGCGCAGGGGACGCGTTACCGAGTTGTGCTCGACCGAGGTGGTCACCGCATGGTCCCCCGGCCTAAGCAGCCCCTTGATCGCCAGGTTCAGGGCGACCGTGGCGTTCTCCGTGAACACGAATCGGGAGCTGTCCGCCCCGCCGAAGAGCTCCGCGAGCTTTTCCCGCGCGTGGAAGAGGTCCCTCGCCGACCGGATGGACAGGGCATGCCCGGACCGCCCCGGATTTCCGGCGCGTTGGATCGCCGCGGCGACCGCCGCGGCGACGCCTCCGGGCTTGGGCAGGGACGTTGCGGCGTTGTCCAGGTAGATCGGTACGGTCGAACGGGGCAGGTCAGGACTCCCGGGGAATCCGGATCAGGCTCCCGGCGCGGATCATGCCGGCCTCCTGGATCCCGTTAGCACGCATCAGCGACCGGACCGACACCCCCGCCTGCCGGGCGATCTTCGACAGGGTGTCGCCCTTGCGGACCCGCACCGTCCGGCCCTTCCGGTACCCCTCGTCCACCCGCATGTGCGCGAGCCGGAGCTGGTCGGGTGAGATCTCCTTCCCGGGGACCGAATCCTCCTCGGAGAGGCCGGTCACCGGAACGATCACGCGGGGAACCCGGCTCAGGGAATCCCCGCGGAGACCGTTGATCTCGTGCAGCACGGAAACGGGAGTGCCGTACTTGCCGGACAGGGAGGCGAGCGTCTCCCCCCTCCGCACCGGGTGAGAGAGGAAGGTCACCTTCGCCGCGCTGCGGATCTCTTCCATCCGCTCCGCGGCGACCGGGCCGAATCCCTTCGGAAGCCGGATCTCGTATTCCTCCCGGTTCGGGGGGGTGCAGAACCGCCGCAGCTCCGGGTTCCACTCCCGCAGCGACCCGGCCTCCACGCCGAGGATCCTGCCCAGCGCCGCCAGGTCGGTGCCGCCCGGTACGGTCGCCCGGTCGAATTCCAGCGGGTCCTCGTATTGGACATCCCCAAACCCGTACTGCTCCGGCTCCTTGGCGATGCTCAAGGCGGCCAGCATCTTCGGGACGTAGTCCTTCGTCTCCCTGGAGAGATACCGGTGGCGGATCAGCTGCGCGTAGTCGTCGGTCTTGTAGCGGGCCACCGCCTTCTTGATCCTCATCTCCCCGGCGTTGTAGGCGGCCGCGGCCAGCGGCCAAGAATCGAACATCCCGTAGAGGTCCCGAAGGTAGGAGGCCGCCGCATGGGTCGCCTTCTCGTAGTCGCGCCGCTCGTCCACCCACCAGTCCACCCGAAGCTTGTACCGCCGGGCGGTGCCGGCGATGAACTGCCAGGGGCCCGCGGCTCGCGCCACCGAGTAGGCCTTCGGGGAGAACCCGCTTTCGATCAGCGCCAGGTAGACCAGGTCCCCGGGGAGCCCGTATTGCGCCAGGATCCGCCGCATCATCTCGGAATACTTCCCGGACCGGGCCAGCCAGATCTCGAAGCGTTCCCTTCCCCGGTTCTGGAAATAGTGGGTGAACTTCCCGATCCGGGCGGTCAGCCCCGCGTAGTTCCCCTCCTCCCCCTTCTCGATCTCCTCCAGGGGGTTGGTGAAGAACCGGCCGTCCAGCTCCTCGACGGCTTCCGTCTCCTCGTTCCCGGCGATCGCGCCGTCGAGATCCCCGGGAGAGAGGACGAAATCGAGCCGGGAACGCTCGGCCGGACGACTGCCCGCCGGAGCGGGCGCAGGCACGGCGGCAAGAGCCATCGTGTCAGTCCCCGGGATCCCGGGGGAACGGTGACGATCCAACGCCTCGTCGTTCTGCCTGGGGAGAAGGACGGAACCGGGGTCTGCCCCCGTGACGGAAACCGCGTCCGGAGTCTTCAAAAAGGTGGGTAGCATGGAAAACCGCACTGTTTCCGCTGCCGAAACCGGGCCGGACAACGCCAGCAGACCGACAAGAATTGTCAGTCCCGCTGTCCTGGAGAACCGTCTGCGCTCCCCCAACTCCCCTCCGTGAGCACTCATATAAGTTGGCATTTTATTTAAGAAATTTCCGAAAGTCAACATCGATTTCTCCCGCGGAAACAGTAGTCCCCCTTACAGGGGTTCCTCGTCGTACTCCCCCGTGTTACGCAAAATATGTACCGATTTCGGCAGGATCCCGGAACGCGAGAGAACTTCCTTCGCAGCCCCCCTGCCCGGGGGGAAGATCCGGATGGCGAGACCGCAGTCGGAGGAAAGCCGCCTCGGCACCGGGATGAGCCGCATGGGGACCCCCGCCCGCTTCAGCTGCTTCTCGGCCGACAGGACCTGGTGCGTCCCCCGGAAGATCAGGACGACTTCGGGAACCGCGGAGCGACCCAACCGGTTTCCTCCAAAAAATGCCGGAATCGGACAGGATCCATTATAATCGGAGAGAGCGGCCGGAATGTCCTTCATCATCCAACAAGCGGATCCCCGTCTCGCCTTGATCCTGATCGGGCTGGCAGCCCTGTCGGTAAACGTGCCGCTGGGGTACCTGCGGGAGGGGAGACGGAAGTTCTCCCTCGGGTGGTTCGTGTATATCCATCTCTCCATCCCGCTGGTCGCCTTCCTGCGAATCGAAAGCCACCTGAGCGCATGGTTCATCCCCCTGTTCATCCTCTTCGCCATCGCGGGACAGGTGATCGGGGGGAGAGTCCGGCGCCGGAAGGAGCCGGCGAGCTGATGGCCACGGAGAAGCTGTCCCGGACGCTGGAGAAGCTGCTCGCCTCCGCGGGGCTGCCGGCGGTGGCGCTCCAGGTATCCCTCTCCCGCGCCTGGGGGGAGATCGCCGGTCCCCTCCTCGCCGGGAAGGCCCGCCCTTTCCGGGTCCGCAGCGGCGTCCTCACGGTCCACGTCCTCAACCCCTCCTGGGCACAGGAACTGCAGCTCTCCAAGCCGGTCCTGCTCGGCAGGATCGAGGCCGCGCTCGGGGAGGGAAAGATCCGGGATCTCCGGTTCGTCGTGGGTCCGGTTTCGCCCTCCGGGAAGGATCCGTCCCCGGCGGGGGGAGAACCGGAACGCGGGGAGGTTCCCCCGCTCCGTTCTCCGGACGAACTCGACGGGATCCGGGATCCCGAGACGCGGGAGCTCCTGCGGTCGATCTGCAGGAAATCCTCCCGGAGGAAGGAATAGCGGCTACGGCCGGCGCCCCGCGAGGATCCGCTCCGTTTCGGGGTGGTAACGGCCGGGCTCCGCATAGACCACGAGGGGTGGAAGAAAGACCGGATCCCGGGAGGCTCCCCGGATCCCGGCGAAGAGCACCCGGTTGGAGGGCGCGTCGGCGAAGGGATGCACGAGCCTCAGGGCGGCCGGCGCCAGGCCCGAGGCGGCGGCCAGGGCGAGGATCTCCGGGATCCGCGCCGCGGGGGAGACCATCGCGAACGCCCCCCGGGGAGCCAGGTACCTGCGGGCGGCGGCGAACAGATCCGGGAAGGTGCAGGCGATCTCGTGGCGGGCGATCTCCTTCCTCCGGTCGGGGTTCCTCCTCCCCTCGCCGATCCGGCGGAAAGGGGGGTTCGAGACCACGAGGTGGAACGACCCGGCGCGCAGTCCCGGGATCTTCTCCCGGAAATCCCCGAGCCGCGCGGAAAGACGCCCCGAAAGCCCGTTCTCCCCGATGTTCTCCGCGGCGGCCCGCCACAGCTCCTCCTGGATCTCGACGCCGACGCCTTCCCTGAGGTCGCCGCGGATCCCGGCCAGGAGGAGCAGGATCACCCCCGCCCCGGTCCCCAGGTCGAGCACCCTCTCCCCGCAGTAGTCCGCGGCAAAGTCGGCCAGCAGGACGGAGTCGATGGAGAACCGGTACCCTTCGCGCGGCTGGCGGACGATGAGGGAGGAAAAGATCCCGGGCGGCGGAGACCCCGGGACGGTACGGCTCCGGCCGGAGCCCCGCTTCCCGCCTCCGCCGCTTCCTTCCGGCCTATCCGGGAACCCGGTCATCCCCCCGCGAGGAGAAGATCAGCAGGCCGGTCAGGATCTTCGGGTAGAAGAAGGTGGTCTTCTGCGGAAGCACGTGACCGGACAGGGAAACGTCCCGGAACTCCTCCATCGTGACCGGGTTCAGGAAGAAGGCGGCCTGGATCGCCCCGCGGTCGAGGTCGGAGGCGGTCTTCGCAGGCTCCTTGTAATACTTCACGAACTGCCCGGCGGTCACCGCCTCCGGGGAGATCCCGAGAAGTTCCTCGAGCATCATCCCGTGGAGGAACACCACGTCCAGGGTGCGGAGCTCGCGGGGGAAGCGCGACAGGTGCTTCTCGCCGAGCCGCCCGGTGTCGGGGAAGGTGACCAGGTGAAACCGGCCGCCCCCCGCGCTCCAGCCGATCGTCTTGGCCTGCTTCCCCTTCTCGGCCACCGCCCGCATCGCGTCCTCCGGCGTCCCCTTCCGCGTCTCCATCGGGAGATGGGCCTTCACCCGGGATGCGAACTCCTCCTCCGAGAATCCCGGGACGGAGTGGATCCCTCGGTGCGTCGGCAGGATGACGATCCCCTCGACATCCATGTTGCACAGGAACATGAGGACATGCTCGTGGGCGGCGTTTTCTCGGGAACCGTGCACCTTCCGCATCTCGTCCCGGTAGGCGAGCGCCGTCTCGTAGCGATGGTGCCCGTCGGCAATGAACACCTTCTTGTCCCGCATTCCCCTTGCCGCGGAGGAGACGGCCCCGGGATCGTCGACCTTCCACACCCGGTGCTTCACCCCCAGGTCGTCGGTGGCGGAGAAGCCGGGAGTTTTCGGCAACCTCTCGCGCAGCGCCTTCGCCACCCCGCCGGACGGATCCGAATAGAGCGCGAAGATGGGGCTCATGTTCGCCTCCGTCGTCCGCATGAGGGAGAGCCGGTCCTCCTTGGGTCGCGAGTGGGTCTTTTCGTGCGGGTAGACCATCCCCTCCCCGAAGGCCGACAGCCGCAGAGCCCCGAGGAACCCCTTCCGGACGAAGGTTCCCTGCCCCGGGATCGTGAACTCCTGCTCGTAGTAGTAGAAGGCGGGGGAGGGGTCCTGCACCAGCGTCCCCTCGGCCAGCCATTCCCGGTATCGCGCGGCGGCCCGGGTGTACTTGTTCTCCGCCGGACCGTCCCCAGGCCGGTCCAGGCCGAAGTCCACGTGGACGATGTTCCGCGGGTGGCGTTCGTGCAGCTGTGCCTGTTCCTCCGGGGAGATCACGTCGTAGGGCTGGGTCACGACCTGCGAGAGATCCTTCACGCGGGAGGGATCGTAATGGATCCCCCGGAACGGAGAAACGATGGTCATGTTCCTCACCCTTTCGGTTGGTGGTCTGTGATGCTCCGGAAGGGGATCTCCCCTTCCCTCAGAAGGCAAAGGCGGTCATTCTCCACGGACACGACGGTCGATCCCGGGCCCCCGCCCTCCCTCCCGGCCGGGGAGGGTCCGTCCCACAGGATCCACTCCACCCTCCCCGCGAACTCGCGGGCGATCGCCTCCGGCTCCTGCCAGCGGGCCGGACTGCCCGACCGGTTGGCCGAGGTCCCCGTCACCGCCCCTCCGAGCGCCTTCGCGAGCGCCCGGGGAACCGGGTGGTCCGGAACCCGGAGCCCGACCGTTCTCCCCGGCCCCGCGACCGCGGGAAGGAGGCGGGGAGATGCGGGAAGGACGATCGTGAGCGCCCCCGGCCAGAACCGCTCCATCAGCCGCCGGGCCGCCTCGGGAACCTCCGCCGCGAAGGCCCAGGCCCTCTCCGCGGAGTCCAGGAGCAGGGGGACCGGCTTCCCTTCCTCCCGTCCCTTGAGGGAAAACAGCGCCTCGAGCGCCGCGGCGGATCCGGGATCGGCCCCCAGACCGTACAGAGTGTCCGTGGGAAAGACCACCAGCCCGCCGGACCGAAGGGAGCGGAAAACCCCCGGGGGGAGCAGGCCGCGGGCTCCGGCCGCGATCCGGAACAGCTGCGTCATCTCCTCCTCGCTCCGCCGCCGGGGACCGGCGAACCGGTCATCGCACCTCGTCGGCCGACGCGGCGACGGCCTCCGCCATCTTCTTCCGGTGGTCCTGCACCCGGGCCATCAGCTCCGGGGAGGACAGCGCGAGGATCCGCGCCGCGAGATGGCCCGCGTTGCGGGCCCCCGCCTTTCCGACCGCCACCGTCGCGACCGGGACCCCGGCCGGCATCTGCACGGTGGAGAGCAGGGAGTCGAAGCCCGCCAGCGGGGAATTCGCCAGGGGGACCCCGATGACCGGCAGGGCCGTTTCCGCGGCCACGACACCGGCCAGGTGCGCCGCGGCGCCCGCCCCCGCGATGATGACCGAGATGCCGTCCTTCTCCGCATCCCGGACGATCTTTCGGGTGCGCTCCGGCGAACGGTGAGCCGAGGTGACGACCAGGGCATGGGGAATGCCGAACCCGGAAAGCACCCCGGCGGCCTCCTTCATCACCTCCGCGTCCGAACTGGATCCCATCAGGATGAGGACCTTGCCGTTCATGGCGTTCCCCCCCCCCGCAGCAGCGCCTTTTTCCCGATGTCGGTCCGGTAGTAGGCCCCCTCCCACCGGATCTTCCCGGCCGCCCGGTACCCCCGGGCGATGGCGCTCGCGATGTCGTCGTCCACCGCCGTCACCCCGAGGACCCGCCCCCCGTTGGTGACGAGCGACCCGTCCCGGAGCGCGGTCCCCGCGTGGAACACCACGACCCCGCCTTCGCCTTCCGCCTCCCGGATCCCGGCGATCGGGAAGCCCTTCCGGTACGACCCGGGATAGCCGCCGGAGGACATCACGATGCAGACCGTCGGGCGGGGATCGATCTCCATGACGGCGTCGGTGATCTTCCCCTGCGCGCACTGGACCAGCAGCGGGACCAGGTCGCTTTTCAGGCGCAGGAAGAGCGGCTGCGCCTCCGGGTCGCCGAACCGGACGTTGAACTCGAGCACCTTGGGCTCCCCCCGCTCGATCATCAGCCCGCCGTAGAGGATCCCCCGGAACGGGGTCCCCTCCGCGCGCATCCCCGCCAGGAGCGGCTCGAAAATCTTCCCGAGGATCTTCGCCTCGACCTCCGGGGTCACCACGGGAGCCGGGGAGTAGGCCCCCATCCCGCCGGTATTCGGTCCCGAGTCGCCGTCCCCGATCCGCTTGTGGTCCTGCGAGGAAGGCAGCGGCACGATCTTCTCCCCGTCGGTGAAGACGATATAGGAGGCCTCCTCCCCCGTGAGGCACTCCTCCACCACCACCCGCTCCCCCGCCGCGCCGAACACCCGCTTCTCCATCACGTCCCGGAGGAAGGCGACCGCCTCCTCGTAGGTCCCCGCGACCGCGACTCCCTTCCCCGCCGCCAGGCCGTCCGCCTTGATCACCACCGGCAGCCTGTGGGAGAGCACGTAGTGCTGCGCGTCGTCGAATTCGTCGAACTCCCGGAACGCGGCGGTCGGGATCCGGTACTTGGCCAGGATCCTCTTCGTGAACACCTTGGAGCCCTCGAGTTGCGCCGCCGCCCCGCTCGGCCCGCACACGAGCAGCCCCTTCGCGACCAGCAGGTCGGTAAGCCCCTTGGCCAGCGGCGCCTCGGGGCCGACGACCGTAAGGTCGATCCGCTTCCCCGCGGCGAAGGCGGCGATCCCGGGGAGGTCCTCCACGGAAACGGAAACGAGCTCGGCCTCCTTCGCCATCCCCGGATTCCCCGGGGCCGCATAGATCTTCTCCACCAGCGGGCTCTGGGCGATCTTCCAGACCAGGGCGTGCTCCCGCCCCCCGCTCCCCACCACCAGGATCTTCAGACCCATGCGCTCCCTCCTGTTCTAACCGGGGACATTCCTGGTTTTGTGCTTCATATCGCGAGGAGTGTCCCCGCCCATCAATGCCGGAAATGCCGCACTCCCGCGAACACCATCGCCATCCCGTGCCCGTCCGCCGCCGCGATCACCTCCGCGTCGCGGACCGATCCGCCGGGCTGGATGACCGCGGTCGCCCCCGCCTCCGCGGCCACGTCGAGCCCGTCCCGGAACGGGAAGAAGGCGTCCGAGGCCACCACCGTCCCGCGGGTCGGAAGCTGGGCCTTCATCACCGCGATCCTGGCGGAATCGACCCGGCTCATCTGCCCCGCCCCCACTCCCACCGTCCGGTCCTTCAGGGCGAAGACGATGGCGTTCGACTTCACATGCTTGCAGACCTTCCAGGCAAAGAGCAGCGCGGTCCGCTCCCCGGCGGTGGGAGGCCGCTTCGTCACCACCTTGAGGTCCGCCGGATCGAGCAGGTGCCGGTCCCGGCTCTGGAGCAGCAGCCCCCCGCTGACCCGCTTCATCTCCCACTCCGCATCCCGCCCCCACCGGAACTCGCACCCCGTCTCCATCAGCCGGAGGTTCCCCTTCGCCGCGAGGATTTTGCGGGCCTCCCGGTCGTAGGAGGGGGCGACGACCGCCTCGAAGAAGGTGCCGGCCACCTCCTGCGCCGTTTCCCGGTTCACCGGCCGGTTGAACCCGATGACGCCGCCGTAGGCGGAGACCGGGTCGCACGCCCTCGCCTTCTTGAAGGCGTCCAGGAGCCTGCGCCCGGAGGTCCCCACCCCGCAGGGGTTGGTGTGCTTGATGATCACGGCGGCCGGCTCCCGGAACTCCAGGGCGAGCTGGAGCGCCGCGTCGATGTCCACGATGTTGTTGTAGGAAAGCTCCTTCCCCTGGAGCTGGCGCGCCCCTCCCAGCGACGGCTCGTCCGGCAGGCGGACATCCGTGTAGAAGGCGGCGGCCTGGTGGGGGTTCTCCCCGTACCGGAGCGACTGGACCCTGCGCCACTGCGCCGTGAAGGTCGCCGGGAACGCGGCCCCCTCCCCGCCCCCGCCGCCGAGATGGTTCGAGACGGCCGCGTCGTAGCGGGCGGTGAGGGCGAAGGCCTTCCGTCCCAGCTCGGCGTGGGTCTCCGGGTCGAGGCTCCCGTTCCCCTTCCTCAGCCGCTCGAGGATCTGCCGGTAGTCGGCGGGATCGGTGACCACCGCCACGTCCCGGAAGTTCTTCGCAGCCGAGCGGACCATCGCCGGGCCGCCGATGTCGATGTTCTCGATCGCCTCCTCCGGCGTGCATCCGGGCCGGGCCACCGTCGCCTCGAAGGGATAGAGGTTCACCACCAGCATGTCGAAGGGAACGATGCCGTGCGCCTGGATCGTCCGCATGTGCGCGGGGTTTCCCCGGACCGCGAGGATCCCCCCGTGGATCTTCGGATTCAGCGTCTTGACCCGGCCGTCGAGCATCTCCGGGAACCCCGTGTACTCCTCGATCAGCCGGACCCGGATCTTCTTCTCGCGGAGCATCCGCGCGGTCCCGCCGGAGCCGAACAGCTCGACCCCAAGGCGGGAGAGCCCGCGCGCGAACTCCACGATCCCGGCCTTGTCGGAAACGCTCAGGATCGCCCGATGGATTCTCGCCATGGCCCCTTACCCTTTCTTTCCGAACCGCAGGATGGGATGAACGAACGGTTATGGGCTGACCGTGACGGCCCCCAGGAGAGTCTTCAAGTCCTCGTCCGCGAACTTGATCCCGAACCCGAAAAAGAAGGTCCGCAGGTTCTTCTCGTCGTTGAGGAGGTCGTCCACGCCGCCCGTCACGAAAAGGTTTTTCACGATATCATAGTTGCCGAACAGCTTCAAATGGGGAGGTTGGTCTTTCCGGGTGAAGTCGTAGGCGTCCACCCCGAGGGTCAGGCGGTCCTTCAACAGCTCGTAGTCGAGCCCCACCCCCCCCGTGGACTCGATCACCCCTCCCCGGATGGTGAGGCCGGAGAACCGCTTGGCGACCTGCGCGGAGAACTTCAGTTCGTTCGTGAAGGATTCCGTTCTCGTGGTCACCGCGGTCCCGCCCGTCGTGGTCGTCGTAACCGAGGAGTCGAACTTCCCCCGCGGGTCGTCCACGACCCCGACGAGGTAGTACTTGTCGGCGGAGGGCTGCAGGCGGAGGTTCGCGTAGTGCTTGAACTCGGAGGGCTCGCTCTGGAACTCGAGCCGGTAGTCGAGGAAGGTCTTCAACGACTCGGTCTTCCGCACGAACCTGTTGATCCCGTCCAGCGTCCGGGTGAGCGATTCGTGGGCCGTGTTGTCGGTCACCAGCTTGCCGAGCGTTCCCTCCCCCCGGTCGATCCGGGCGAGGACCCTGCCCGCGGAGTCCAGCGTGTTGTCCAGCTTTGCGGAGGCGCTCTTCAGGTTCTCGATGCTGGCCTTGATGTTCTCCCGGTTTTCCCCGATCAGCCCGCTCACCCGCTCGCCCATCTCCTGGAGGTTCTTCGCCAGGCCGGGGGTCTCGTTCTTGAGCGTCTCGGAGAAGGCCCGCAGGTTGGAGATCGTCGCGCGCAGGTCCTCCTTGTTCGCCGAGGAGATCTCCTTGAGGTCCGCGGAGAGGACGTCGACGTTCACGAGGATCCGGTTCAGCCGCTCCTCGTTCGCCGTCACGACCGCCCGGAGTACCTCCGTGGTCTCCTGGACGTTCCGGAGGATGTCCGACATCGCCTTCCGCCCCTCCTCGGTCCCGAAGGTCATGGAAAGGGTCTCGGTGAACTTCTTCAGGTCCTCGGAGATCAGCGAGACCTTCCGGATGATCTCGTCCAGGTTCGCGGGGGGGATCGTGTTCGCCACCCGGCCGCCCTCCGGAAGGAACTGCTCGGCGTTCCGCCCCGGAAGGATCTCCACGTATTTTTCCCCGAGAAGCCCCTGGGTCTGGATCGAGGCGATGGAGTCCACCGGGATGCGGACGCCGTCCTGGACCCGGAGCACCAGGCGAGCCCGGTTCTCCACCAGCAGAATCTCCTCGAGCTTCCCCACCGGAACCCCGGCCATCTTGACGTTCGCCTTCGGCTCCAGGCCGGCGGCGGTCTCGAAGTCCACGGTGAGCTTGTACCCCTGCTCCCCGATCCCTCCCCACTTGCTGACCCGGAAGGTGAAATAGGTGAGGACAACCAGTCCCAGCAGGACGAAGATCCCCACCTTCGCTTCTTTCGACATCATTCCCCTCCTGGCGCCCCCGCGTCGTCCGTCCGGCGGACGAACCGGATGAACTCCTCGTGCTCCGCCGTGATGGGCCCCTGCGCCCGGCCCTCGACGAACTGGGACACGACCGGGTTCTCCGAGGCGCGGATCCGCTCGGGCGTGCCCACCTCGACGATCCTTCCCTTATACAGCATCGCGATCTGGTCCGCGATCTTGTAGGCGGAGGCCATGTCGTGCGTGATCGAGATGGAAGTCACCCCCAGCGACTCCCGCAGGGAGATGATCAGGTCGTTGATCACGTCGGCCATGATCGGGTCGAGCCCCGTCGTCGGCTCGTCGTACAGCAGGATCTCCGGCTCCGATGCGATCGCCCGGGCCAGCCCCACCCGCTTCTTCATCCCGCCCGACAGCTCCGCCGGCATCAGGTGCTGGATGTCCCGCAGCCCGACCATCGCGAGCCTCTCCCCCACGACGTCCCGGACCTGCCGCTCCGGGTAGTTATGCAGCCGCCGCAGGGAGAAGGCCACGTTGTCCCCCACGTTCATCGAGTCGAAGAGGGCCGACCCCTGGAACAGCATCCCGAACTTCCGGCGGACCCGGACCAGCTCCCGCTCGTCCATCGAGGTCACGTCCTCCCCGTCGATCCGGATCTGCCCGGCGTCCGCGCGCAGCAGTCCCACCACGCACTTGATCAGGACCGACTTCCCGGTGCCGCTTCCCCCGATGACCACGGTGTTCTTCCCCCGGGGGACGTCCAGGTCGACCCCGTCCAGGACGACGTTCTTTCCGAACCGCTTGCAGAGCCCCCGGATCTCGATCACCCTCGGTCCCCTTTAGAACATGAAGGAGGTCATGAAGTAGTCGGACACCAGGACCATCATCGAGGAAGCCACCACCGCGCGGGTCGTCGCCCGGCCGACCCCTTCCGCCCCTCCCTCGGCGATGAAGCCGTGGTAGCAGGAGATCAGCGCGATCAGGAACCCGAAGACCGCCGCCTTGGCCAGCCCCGTGTAGATGTCCCGCAGCTCCAGGTACTGGAAGGTCTTCTCCGTGTACACGTAGGGGTTCGCGCCCAGGAGATAGACCGACACGAAGTAGCCGCCGAGGATGCCCACCAGGTCGGCGAAGATCACCAGGACCGGCAGGACGAGGGTCGACGCCACCACGCGGGGGACGACGAGGTATTTCACCGGGTTGGTGGCCAGCGTCACCAGGGCGTCGATCTGCTCCGTGACCTTCATCGTCCCCAGCTCGGCCGCCATGGAGGCCCCCACCCGCCCCGACACCATGAGTCCGGCGAAGACGGGGCCCAGCTCCCGGGTGATCGAGAGGGCGACCACCGATCCGACGAAGCTGGTCGCCTGGAAGCGCTGGAAGCCGGAGAAGCTCTGGAGGGCGATCACCATCCCCGTGAATGTGGCGGTCACGAGCACGACCGGCAGGGAATGGATCCCGACCTCCTCCATCTGCTTGACGATGTTCCGGATCTCGGAAGGGGGGCGGAAGGTCCAGACGGCGCACTGGAGGAAGAGCCGGAAGATCCCCCCGAGGTCCTCGACCATCCGGAACACGCGGGTCCCGAGCCGTTCGAGCAGGACCGCGAGCCCTTTCGGCGTCTTCCCGTCAGCCAATGCACCTCCTCGGGATCCGGCGCCCGACCTGGACCAGGATCTCGTACGGAATGGTGCCGGCGATCCGGGCCAGTTCGTCGGCCGAGGGCCCCTCCCCCCCCATCGCGACGACATCGGTCCCCACGGACACGCCCGGGATACCGGTCACGTCGATCATCGTGTGGTCCATGCACACCCTGCCGGCGACCGGCGCCCTCCGGCCCAGGACCGACATCTGCGCCGCGTCGGAAAAGGTCCGGCGGTAGCCGTCCGCGTAGCCCAGGGGGATGGCCGCGATCCGCCGCGTCCCCCCGCAGCGGTACCGCCTCCCGTAGCTTACCGGATGGCCGTCCGGGAGATCCTTGAGGGAAACCACCCGGGTGACCAGGCGCATCACAGGGCGAAGACCGAGCTCCCCGCCGATCCCCTCCGCGGGAAGGCTTCCGTACAGGGTGATCCCCGGCCGGACCATGTCGAACGCGAACTCCCGGTAGCGGAGGATCCCCGCGCTGTTCAAGGCGTGCGCGCTGACCGCCTCCCCGAAGGTCCGGCGCACCAGCGGGATCTCCCGCGCGAAGGAGTCCAGCTGCGCGCGGGTGAACAGCCGGTCCTCCTCCTCCGTCCCGTCGGCCGAGGAGAGGTGCGTCATGAACCCCTCGACCCGGAGAGCCGGACGGGCCGCCACCGCCTCCACGATCTCCCTCTCCTTCCCCGTCCGGAAGCCGAGCCGGCCCATCCCCGTGTCGATCTTGATGTGGACCGGGAACGGCTTCCCCCGCCTCTCCCCTTCCCGCGCGAGATACCCGACCTGCCCCCGCTCGAAGAGGGCCGCGGAAAGAGAGTGCGCATGGGCCTCCTCCGCCTGCAGTTCGTCCACGCCGCCGAGCACCACGATCGGAGCCTGGATCCCGGCCCGCCGGAGCTCCACCCCCTCCTCGACCGTGGCGACCCCGAACATCCTGGCCCCTTCCTCGGCCAGCGCCTTCGCCACGGGAAACGCCCCGTGCCCGTATCCGTCCGCCTTCACGACGGCGAACACGGAGGTGCCGTGCGGAAGGAGGGACCGAAGGAGCCGGTAGTTGTGGCGGAGGGCCGACAGGTCGATCTCGGCCACAGTGGGTCTACCCAAACGGGCACCTCGCAACGGGAGGGATGGACGATCCCCCGGAAAGTGTACTGTAACCCCCCCGGCCAAGTAAAGGAGGCCACGGAAACGGCTCCGTCGCTCACAGCCGCTTGCCGGCCGGGGCGCGCCACCGCGGCGCACGCCGACGGCTCCGCCGGAATCGTGCGCCCCGTCGTGATGGCGCAAGGCCCGGGACCGCGCAGCGATGCGGGGTGAAAGCCGTGTCCGTGAAAGCCGTGTCGTGTAAAGCCGTGTCCGTGTAAAGCCGTGTCCGTAAAGCCGTGTCCGTTGATAAAAACGAGAGAATCGAGTATCATGTTTTTAAAACGCCGTTTCGGGCAACGGAATGCCCTGAAAGGGGCCCTTCGTATTCCTGTCCTCTTCAGGAATTCCTTCCCTTGAATGGGTGAGTACGCGGTGGGCCGACACCGAAACCGTGGTTCCGGTCGTGGATCACCAGGAGATGGTTCCCGGACCCAAATGGCGGCTCATCGCTTTTCCGTGTTTCTCTTCACGAACCGCCGTCATCGGGAAGAGGCATGTCCGTAGACCATCGCCTGATTAACGATCACGGGAGAGGTTCCACCCGGCGGACTTTGGCGACCAAGCTGAGGCCGCCCTCGAAAGGGGTCCGTCATCTGCCGCGCCCGCGGTTCTCCTTCGATCCGGCGAGGATCGACCCCTTTCGACTTGTGCTGATCTCCGCGCCCGCGGGGTCCGGGAAGACCACCATGCTTTCCGAATGGTATCTGGCTCTTCGCAAGCACCCTGTGACGACCGCGTGGCTCTCTCTCGACGACTTCGACAACGAACCCCGCCGTTTCCTCTCCCACCTGATCTCCGCGGTCCAGGAAGTTCGGCCGGACTTCGGCCACGAGGCCCTTCAGTTTCTCACCGTGAATCCGGACGTGCTGATTGCGGATGTGGCTGCAAGCCTGATCCATGACTTCGGCAGCACGAATTCGAAGGTCGTGGTGTTTCTCGATGATTACCACGAAATCCGGGATCGAACGATCCATGCCGTCGTGGATTTTCTGCTCCGATACGTCCCTGTCAATGTTCACTTCGTCATCGGTACCCGCAAGGATCCCCCGGTGTCCATCGAGCGTCTTCGTGGCCGGGGAGATGTCCTCGAGATTCGCTGGAAGGATCTGCGGTTCAACCTCGACGAGGCGCGAATCTACCTCAATGAGGTATGCCGGCTGCGATTGTCCGAGGATCAGGTCCGCGCTCTCAACCAACGAACGGAGGGGTGGATCACCGGGCTGCAGCTTGCGGCCATGACATTCTCCGAAGCGGCGGATGCCGACGGATTCGCGACCTGCCTCTCGGGAGCGCAACGGAACGTCGCCGATTATCTCATGGAGGGGGTCTATGGCCGGCAGCCTGCCAAGGTCCGCAATTTCCTTTTGGAAACGGCCATCCTGGACCAGATGACCGCTCCGCTGTGCGACACGCTCACCGGGCGGCAGGACAGCCAGCGCATGCTGGAAACGCTGGAAAAGAAGAATCTCTTCATCTTCTCTCTCGATGATCAGCGAATCTGGTATCGGTACCACCATCTCTTCGCCGATTTTCTGCGAAATCGTCTGCGGGCCGAGCGTTCCGTAGATTGTGCCGGCCTGTACGACATCGCCGGCGACTGGTTCGAGAGGAACGGTTATCCCATCGAGGCAATACGGTACGCGATCGCAGGGAAAAGGTCCAAGCGGGCAGCCAGGCTGCTCGAAACCACGGGCCGGGACCTTTTCCGCCAGGGGGATTTCAAGGAATTGCGCCGGTGGATCGACGAGCTCCCCGACAAGACAGTTCGCCAATACCCTGTCCTGTGTACGCTGCACGCCTGGGCGCTTGCCTACCTGGGCGAATTCGATGCCGCCAGGCTGCGCATCGACTGCGCGGAAGCGGCGCTGTCAAGGCCGGAATCCTCTCCCGCGCAGGCCCCGATCCAGGCAGGCGCCGAGCTCAAGGTACTTCGAGCGGTCCTCGGCATCATCCAGACGGACGAGCCGGACGTTGCCGGGCTGCACTCCGGGATCGTCTCCATCTTCCCCAGCGAAGAGTCGGTACTGCGCAGCTACGCATCCATCACGTTGGGATATGCAAGCCGAGTGGGGGGCAACCTTCCTCTTGCGCTCCGGCACTTTCAGGAGGCCCTCGAAGGATCCGACCGTGCGAACAGCTCCCTGGTCAACCTGACGGCGAGGCTCAACATCGGGATCGTGAATTATCTCATGGGGCGCACGAACATTGCGGAAACCAGTTTCCGCGGGTCCCTGGAAGTCTCCCGGGAGCGGCTGTGGCTGCGCAGCATGGGGGCGGCGTTCCTGCGGTACGGGCTCGCCCTGGTGCTCCAGGAAAAAAACAGGCTGGACGAGGCGCTCGAGGAGTTGTCGGAGGCGATTGCATTTCTCGAAGCCAGCAACGCATTCGGTTTTCTCGGAGTGGCTCTCGTGGAGCGTGCCCGCACCAAGCTGGCGCTGGGAAGGGACGATCTGGCCGCCGCCGATGTCGCTCGGGCCCGACAGATCGCGAGGGAGCACAGCGTCCATCGCGTATCGTTCCGCGCCGACCTGTTGGAATCTCGAATGGCTATACAAGCTTCGGATCCCCAGAAGGCATCGTCGTTTCTGAAAGCCGCCGAGGCGGCCTTCGCCGGGCAGAACGTGATCGATCGACCCGTCTTCACAGAAAAATACGAGTCCTTCCTGATCGAACGCCTTTCTGTTCTGATCGCCCAGCGGAATTTCAGCGGGGCCGTCAGGCTGTCCGGGAAGATCCTGAACAGCGCCCGGACCGCGGGAAGAGGACGGAACGTCATCGAAGTCCTCGTCCTGCTGGGTTCCGCATGGATCGGCCTGGGGAATTCGAAGAAGGGACTGGCAAAGCTCGAACAGGCAATGTTCCTTGCCGAAGGGGAAGGAATCATTCGCCCCTTCGTGAATGCGGGAAGAGAGATCATTCCGTTCCTCAGGCAACTCAAGAGCAGGGAGAGGCTGCGCGCGACGGCGGCCGGGATCCTTTCGGCCCTTGGAGATGAAGGCGACCCCGTCTCCAGGGAAACGTCGACGGGGCTGCCCCGGGAGTCGTTCCACTACAGGGAAGTGCAGATCCTCGATCTGCTCTCCCGGGGTCTGCGCAACCGCGATATCGGCAAGCGACTCTTTCTCTCCGAGACGACGGTGAAGTGGTACCTGAAACGGCTTTACTGCAAGCTGTACGTCAGCAACCGCACCGAGGCGATTGCCAGCGCCCGGAATTTGGGGCTGCTTGGCTGAACCGCTGCCGCGTATCCGTCCTCCGCGAACCCCGGTGTTTTCAAACACCTTTTCGGGCTCGTCCGTTCCCCCGGCAGCCCGGGAAGGAAGTGGACCCGTGGAAATTGTGGCGGGATAGCCGTCGACAATCCCCGTATTCCTGTTTTAAAAAAGGACCGACCCTTCCCGAATTTTTCCCTCCTTTCGGAGGGTGACTCCTCCCCCTTCGCATCCTACCATCGCAAAACAACCGCCGCGGGGATCCGGGCCTCCGAGTGGAGCCGGGGGCGGATCGTGACCCGGCGGGAAACGTTTTCTCCTGGGCGCGGAAAGGGTACGCGGGGAAGAGGAAGACGTTTTGCCATGAGGGCGGATGAACTCGCGGAAGTCGTCTCCCGGGTGTCGACGGGAGCGAAGCTCATCGTGGTGTCCAACCGGGAGCCGGTCGTGCACGAGCGCGTCGCGGAGGGGGTCAGGGTGCTTCGACCGGCCAGCGGAATGGTGGCCGCCATCGAGCCGATCGTCCGCGCCGTCGGAGGGACCTGGATCGCCCACGGCTCCGGCTCCGCAGACCGGCTCGTGGCAGGCGAGCGTGGCCGCATCGCCCTCCCGCCGGAGGATCCCAAGTACGTGCTTCAGCGCGTCTGGCTCACCCGTGCGGAGGAGGACGGCTATTACTACGGGCTTTCCAACACGGCGATCTGGCCGCTGTGCCACCACGTATACTCGAGGCCGCGCTTTTCACGGTGCGACTGGGATGCCTACAGGGCCGTCAACAAGAGATTCCGTGATGCGGTCCTGGAGGAAGCGGGGTCCGGCCCGGCGATCGTCTTTATCCAGGACTACCATTTGTCCTTATTGCCGCGCCTGATCAAGGAGGCCCGGCCGGACATCAAGGTGATCCAGTTCTGGCACATCCCGTGGCCCAACCGCGAGACGTTCCGCATCTGCCCCTTCGCGGAGGAACTGCTGGACGGTCTCCTCGGGAACGATCTGATCGGGTTCCACATTCAATACTACTGCAGGAATTTCCTCGGCACCGTGGACCGGGGGATCGAATCGCGTGTCGATTACGAGAACTTCCGCGCATTCCGCGGCGGCCATTCGACCTATGTCCGCGCCTTCCCGATCAGCGTGGACTACGCGCGGATCGGGATGGACAGCGAATCTCCGGCCGTAAGACTGAAGATGGCGGGTTTCCTTGAGGAGTTGGGGGAGAGCAACGGGGGGAAGCTTTTCGTCGGCGCCGACCGCATCGATTACACCAAAGGGATCCCGGAGCGCCTGCGCGCCTTCGACCTGATGCTGAGACGTCATCCGGAGTTGAAAGCGAAGGCCACTCTGGTCCAGTTGGCCGCCCCCAGCCGGACCCACATCGAGGCCTACAGGAAATTGAACGATGAGCTGGACGACCTCATCGACGAAATCAACTGGCGCCACCAGACGGAAACCTGGATGCCCATCCGGTTCCTGCGGGGCCACCACGATTATCACGCGGTGCTTGCCGCGTACCGTCTGGCCCATGTCGGGCTCGTGACTTCCCTCCATGACGGGATGAACCTGGTGGCGAAGGAGTTCATCTCCGCCCGCACGGACGGGGATGGGGTCCTCATTCTCTCCATCTACACCGGCGCGGCCCGCGAGCTCGCGGATGCCCTGCTCGTGAACTCGTACGACATCGATCAGATGGCGGATGCGATGCATGCGGCCTATCTCATGCCCGCGGAGGATTACCGGCCGAGGATGGGGAGGATGCGCGCCCAGGTGCAAGGGAACAACGTGTTTCGCTGGGGGGCGAGGATCTTCGAGGAATCGGAACGGATTCTCGCTCCGGAGGTGGCGTGGTGAAGCCTGGCGTCGGCATCCGGCACCTATGGGTCTTCGGCTTCGATGGAACTCTTTCCCCCTTGGTCCCCGACCGCAACGAGGCGCGTCTGCATCCGGATGCCCTGGAGCTTCTGAAGGACCTTGCCGCCGACCCTCGGGACCGGGTGGCCGTACTCTCCAGCCGGTCCATCGAGGACATCGTCCCCCGGATCCCCGTACCGCGGGTCTTCGTGGGAGGAGGGAGCGGGCTTACGTGGCGCGATCCGGAAGGCGCCCTGTTCCCTCCCGACGAGGAAACGGAGAGGGAACTGGAAAAATCCCGGAGGAACGTGATTCCCGTGCTGGGAAAGATCGCCACGATTCATGGCGTGGAGCTGGAAGACAAGCGTTGGTCGGTGGCGGTTCATTACCTGCGCGTTCACCCGGAGGAGATCTTCGTCCTTTTTCCGATGATTCAGGAATTGAAACGACATCCGGGGATTCGCGTCTTCGGAGGCCCCGATGTAGCCGATGTGCAATTCCTTCCCACGATAAACAAGGCCTTCGGCATCCGACGACTTTGCCGCCACTTGAGTTTCCATCCATCCAAGGGACGGATTATTTACGCGGGAGATGACGAAAACGACGCCGTGGCGATGCGGTGGGTACTTTCACGCAGGGGAACGGCATTTGCCATAGGAGGCTGGGTGTCGGTTGCGAAGGCCGTCAATGTGGACGGGCCTGCCTCCCTTGTACGGGCGGTACGGTCGCTGACCGGCATATACCGGGCGAAAACGGCGGGAAAGGAGGGAAGAAGGGAGAAGGCGGATGATGCAGTTCGAGGCGTTTAGGGAAAAAACCCGGAGGTTTGTCACTCCAATTCCAGGGCAGGGGGGAAGCCATGTTGCAAGACTACCGTACCATCCGGGATGGACTGGAGCGAGGGGACTATACCATGCAGGGGAACTGGGAGAGGATCGGTCCTCTCCTGGTCAATAACGGGGGAGGGGAGATCTTGATCGGAGACGTCCAGTTCCAGGGGCCGCTCCGTCTCCAGGTTGGGAAAGGGGCGCGCATTGAAATCGGCGACTACACCAGCATCAATTACGATGTCGAGATCCACAGCAAGGTGAGGGTGGTGATCGGCGGCTACTGCCTCATCGGCTGGAAAACGTCGATCACCGATACCGACTACCACGGTGTCGGCTACAATCCGCCGAAGGATATGCCGACCACCGTGGAAGAGGGCGCCTGGGTGGGCTGCCACTGCATCATCCTGAAAGGGGTCACGGTGGGGCGGGGGTCCGTCGTTTCTTCCGCGAGCGTGGTGAACAAGGACGTCCCTCCGTTCACCATCGTCGGAGGAAATCCTGCAAAGGTCCTCAAGGAGATCGAACCGTTCGAGGGGAAACACGGGCAGATATACGAATACAAGTGGTGGGACCCGTCCTTCGTGCCCAAGCCGAAGCCCGAATTCGTGAGGACCGGAATAAGGGCCTGAACCGTAAAAATATTTTTTCTGTTGCGTATATTTTCGCGCAGGGGGAATCCGCGATGAAGATCGGCGTGCTCACCGGAGGGGGGGACTGCCCCGGCCTCAATGCCGTGATCCGGGCGGTGGTTCGGAAGGCGGACGCTTTCGCTTCCCGGGTGGTGGGCGTCCCCAAGACGATCGACAACGACCTGTCGGGTACCGATTTCACCTTCGGGTTCGACACGGCCGTCTCCATCGCAACCGACGCCATCGACCGGATCCACACGACGGCCGAATCGCACAACCGGGTCATGGTGGTGGAAGTGATGGGCCGCCACGCGGGATGGATCGCCACCTATGCGGGGATCGCCGGGGGGGCGAGCGTCGTCCTCATCCCGGAAAAACCGATCGACATCGATGAGGTGTGTGACCTGATCCTGCGCCGCCACAGCCGCGGGAAGAACTTCAGCATCGTCGTGGTCGCCGAGGGGGCGAAGTTCCGGGAGAAAGCCGGCGTCGAAGGGGAACTCGTCACCCAGGAGGCGAGGACCGATGAGTTCGGCCACGTCCGTCTGGGCGGGATCTCGCAGTTGCTGGCCGCGGCCATCGAGAAGCGGACGAAGTTCGAGACACGGTTCGTCGTGCTCGGCCACATCCAGCGGGGCGGCTCGCCGACGGCGCACGACCGGGTTCTCGCCACCCGGTACGGCATCCACGCGACCGAAATGGTCCACCGGGGAGAGTTCGGGAAGATGGCGGCGCTCCAGGGGAACCGGATCGTCGCCGTCCCGCTCGCGGAGGCTACCGCGAAGGAAAAGACGGTCGACATGATCGTCTACTCGATCGCGGAGGAGTTCTTCGGGTAAGGGGAACCGGGCAAGAACAGTTCCCAGGAGATAACGCCATGAAATTCCGGCATTTCCATATTCAGCCGAACCTTCCCGAGCCGCTGCTCCCTCTCAAGGACCTTGCGATGAACCTCTGGTTCTGCTGGAACTGGGAAGCGGTCCAGCTGTTCATCCGCCTCGACCCGGATCTCTGGGAGAAGTCGTACCAGAACCCGGTCCTGATGCTCGGCGCCCTTTCCCAGAACGACCTCGAATCGGCGGCAAGCGACGAGAGCTTCGTCGCAAACCTGCGGGACGTGCATGCAAGGTTCATCGACTACCTCAAAGCACCGGGGTGGTTCCGCGAGACATACGCGGCGGAGAAGGATTTTCTCGCCGCCTACTTCTCCTGCGAGTTCGGGATCGACGAGGGGCTGCCCATCTACTCGGGCGGCCTTGGGGTCCTGGCCGGCGACCACCTCAAGTCGGCATCGGACCTCGGGATCCCGCTGGTTGGCGTAGGCCTTCTCTACCAGAAGGGGTACTTTCGTCAGGTCCTGAACCAGGACGGTTGGCAGCAGGAGCAGTACCCCGTCAACGACTGGTTCAACATGCCGGTCACGATCGAACGAGGGCCGGACGGCAAGGCGCTGACCGTCGACGTGGAGATGGGGGGCGAGACCGTAAACGTCAGGATCTGGCGCGTCCAGGTCGGACGGACGCCGCTCTACCTCCTGGACACGAACGTGAAGACCAATTCTCCCGCGGCCCGGGAAATTACGGAGACCCTCTACGGAGGCGACCGGGAGATGCGGATCCGGCAGGAGATCATCCTGGGTGTCGGCGGCGTGCGGGCGCTCAAGGCGCTGGGGCTCTCCCCCACCGTCTACCACATGAACGAAGGGCACTCGGCGTTCCTGGCCCTGGAGCGGATCCGCGCGGTCGTGGCGGAGCGGGGGATTTCGTTCGCCGAGGCGGGAGAGCAGGTGTACGGTTCCACCGTGTTCACGACGCACACCCCCGTACCCGCGGGGAACGAGGTGTTCGCCGCGGAGCTCGTCCTGAAATATTTCCAGCCGATGGCGCAGCAGCTGGGGCTCTCCTGGCAGAAGTTCCTCCGCATGGGGCAGGCGCCGGGCGAGAAGTCCCATCAGTTCGGGCTCACGATCCTGGCCCTCAAGACGGCCGCGTTCGTCAACGGCGTCGCCCGCCTCCACGGGGAGACATCCCGGAAAATGTGGCAGCACCTATGGCCCGGCCTCCCCGAGTCCGAAGTCCCCATCGGGTGCATCACGAACGGGATCCACACGCGCTCCTGGATCAGCCACGAGATGGGAGACCTGTTTTCCCGCTACCTGGGGCCGCGGTTCTCCGTGAAGCCGGCCGACCACTCGGTCTGGGAGCGGATCGACACCGTTCCCTCCAGCGAACTGTGGGGCCGTCACGAAACGCGCCGGGAGCGGCTTGTCTTCTTCGCCCGCAAGAGGATTCGGACCCAGCTTTTGCGGCAGGGGGCGGGAGCCTCCGCGCTTCGGGCCGCCGAAGAGCTGTTGAGCCCCGAGGCGCTCACCATCGGCGTCGCGCGTCGGTTCGCGACGTACAAGCGCGCCTGGCTCCTGTTCCGTCAGCCGGAGCGGCTCGTCCGGCTTCTCACGAACCCGGATCGACCCGTCCAGATTCTTTTCGCGGGGAAGGCGCACCCGCAGGACCAGGCCGGCAAGGAAGTCATCAAGGCGGTCATCCATTTCGCGAGGGATCCACGCATCCGTCACCGGATCGCCTTCCTCGAGGATTACGACATCAACGTCGCGCGGTACCTCACCCAGGGGGTAGACGTCTGGCTCAATACGCCGCGGCGTCCCCACGAGGCCTCGGGGACGAGCGGGATGAAGGCGGCCGCCAATGGCGCGCTCAACGTCTCCATCCTGGACGGATGGTGGTGCGAGGGGTATGCCCCGGATACCGGGTGGGCCATCGGCAGCGGCGAGGTCTATGCGGACCCGGAGGAGCAGGACCAGGTTGAGGGCGAGGCTCTCTACAGCCTCCTCGAGGAGGAGATCGTCCCCCTCTTCTACGACCGGGACCGGGCGGGACTGCCCCGAGGCTGGATCGCGCTGATGAAATCGTCGATGGGGAAGCTGGGTGCCTACTTCAACACGCACCGGATGGTCCAGGAGTATCTGGAGAAGCTTTATCTTCCGGCCCATCGGGCGGGTCATCATCTCGGGGAAGACGATTTCGCCGCCGCGAAGGCTTTGGCATCATGGCGACGGGTGCGGACGGCATGGCCCCGCGTCTCCGTGCACTTCGAGGAGGCTCCCGGGGGTCCGGAGTACAAGGCCGACGGGGTGGCCCCCGTCGTCATCCGGGCCGAGCTCGGCCCCCTCTCCCCGGAGGACGTGGCGGTGGAAATCGTCCATGGGCCGATGGGGTCCTCAGGCGAGCCCCTCTGGCGGGAAATCGTGCGTGCCGGGCTTGTGGGGACCGACGGGAAGGTCGCGACGTTCAGTGCGGAGATTCCTTGCCGTGCGAGCGGTCGGTACGGGTATGCCGCGAGGGTCGTCCCGCGGCATCCGGACCTCGTCAACCCCTGCATCCCGCTGCTGGTGACGTGGGAGTAGCCCCCTCCGGATTGCCCGCCGCCGGACCGACCCCACGACAATAGGGAGCGGGCCTGGCTGTACGGAGGACATTTCTGTCGAGTCGAGGAGAGAACATCATGCGAGTCCTTATCGCATCCCCTGAAATTACCCCGTTCGCAAAGACGGGAGGATTGGCCGACGTTGCCGGGGCCCTCCCCAAGGCGCTGAGGAAGATCGGGGTGGAAGCCGATTGTATCCTTCCTCTCTACCGCGGCCTGGATGGGCAGGGGTCCCCCCTGTCCCCAACGGGCCCCGATATCCGCGTCCCTATGGGACACCGGGAAGAACGCGGAGTGATTCTGGAGACAAGTGCCGATTCCGGGGTCAAGACGTTCCTGGTCCGCAACGACCGGTACTTCGACAGGGAATTCATCTACGGCACGAAGGAGGGGGATTACGTCGACAACTGCGAGCGTTTCGCATTCTTCTGCAAATCCGTCATGGAGTGGATCACACGGTCCGGCCGGCGTTACGACATCCTCCACTGCAACGAGTGGCAGACCGCCCTGATCCCCGCCTACGCGAGAACGCTCTATGCGGACGAGGAAGCATTCCGCTCGACCGGAACGGTGATGACGCTCCACAACCTCGGGTACCAGGGACTTTTCTGGACCCACGACCTGCCGCTCACGGGACTTGGTTGGGAGCTGTTCACCCCCCAAGGGATTGAATTCTTCGGAAGAATCAACCTGCTGAAGGCGGGGCTGGTTTTTTCAGACGTCCTTTCCACCGTAAGCCATACCTACAGCCGCGAGATACAGACCGCGGATTATGGTTGCGGTCTCGAAGGTGTTCTGTACCAGCGCCGTGAAGATGTATTCGGAATCTTGAATGGTGTCGACTACGACGAGTGGAACCCGAAGACGGACCGCCTGATCGCCGCGCACTATTCGAAGTACAACCTTTCCGGGAAAGGGGCGTGCAAGGCCGACCTTCTCGCGGAGTTCGGCTGGACGGATCCGGTGTCGGAGCCCGTCATCGGTTTCATCGGACGCCTGACCGCCCAGAAGGGAGTCGACCTGCTTGACCTGATCGGCGGCTGGTTGGCGGAGCAGCCTGTCCGCCTTGTCGTACTCGGCACGGGCGAGCGGAGATACGAGCAGTCGATAACCGAACTCGCCCGACGCCGTCCGGACAAGGTCTCGCTTCGGCTCGGGTTCGATAACCGGTTGGCGCACAAGGTCCAGGCCGGAGCGGATATCTTCCTCATGCCTTCCCGTTATGAGCCTTGCGGCCTTACCCAGATCTGCAGCCTCAAGTACGGGACGGTGCCCATCGTGCGAAACACCGGCGGGCTTGCGGATACTGTCGTGGACGCCGACGAGGATCCCGCGGGCGGGACGGGCTTCAAATTCAACGGGTACGATGCCGGGGAGCTGATACGTGCCATATCAAGGACGCTTGCGGCCCATGCGAACCGCCGTCGCTGGAAGGCGATCGTCCGGAGAGGGATGGCAAAGGATTTTTCGTGGGACGCCTCCGCGCGCGAGTACCTGTCGATATACGAGAAGGCATTGCGAAAAAGAGGCGGTCGGGCCTGATGACCCTCTTGGAGAACCCCTGGAACACAATACAAGAACCTCATGGAGGGAACGGGAATGAATACCGAGTATCACAAGTATTGGAGCCAAAACCTGAACCGGGATATGGAATTCAAGGTCTACGGGCACGCGGGGAAGCCCATCCTCGTGTTTCCGACGAAGGCGGGGACTTTTCATGAATACGAGGATTTCGGCATGGTGGAGGTCTGCAGGCCTTTCATCGACGAGGGCAGGATCCATCTGTTCGCCGTGGACAGCATGGACGCACAGTCCTGGCTGAACGAGGGAGTCTCGATGCCGGACCGCGTGAGGCGGCACAACCAGTACGAGGCCTATCTCATCCACGAGGTCTTCCCGTTCATCGCCGGGCGCTGCGGAAACGGCCGGATCACAGTGACCGGGTGCAGCTTCGGGGCGTTCCACACGGTGAACTTTTTTCTCCGCCACCCGGATCTCGTTCACACCGCAATCGCCCTGAGCGGGCCGTTCCATCCGAGGTTCTACATCGGCGACTACATGGACGAGGGGGTCTATTTCAACGCGCCGATCGCCTTTCTTCCAGGACTCAACGACCCGTGGTACCTGGACTGGTACCGGCAGAGCCGCCTGGTGATCTGCGTGGGCCAGGGGTACTGGGAAGACAAGTTCCTCGCGGACACCCTGGAACTCAAGCGGATTCTCGAAGAGAAGCAGATCCCCGCCTGGATCGACATCTGGGGCCATGACGTGGCCCACGACTGGCCGTGGTGGAGAAAGATGATGCCCCACTTCCTGAAGGAACTGGGGTATTGACCCGGTGACGGCAACGCACCCCACTGCGGGACGTCCGGTGTGCGTGAGTCGCGCCGGGGTTGCCCGTGTGCGTACGTGGGGGTCGGCGGATCGCCGTTGGATTCACCGCTTGCGTTGCTGATGGAGGGAGAGCGATGATCGTCGACCATCGAAAATGGTGGAGTGCGAAGTGGGCGAAAGCACCGTGCGAGGAAGGCTCAATTCGAATTTCCTGCGCCCGAGGCGCGTGCGGTTGATATTGTGGGGAACTTCAAACATTGGGATACGAAGACGAATCCGATGGAAAAGGATGGAAAGGGAATATGGAGAAATATGATGCCCAACATCCTGAAGGAAGTGGGGAGTTGAGCCGGCGGCGGTCCCGGACCGGCCGCACCGTCATCCGCGCAGGCCCCGATGCCATGGCGCATCGGAGGCGCCGAAAGGAGGAGGGAGATGCCGACCTACGTGAGCCTGATCAACTGGACCGACCAAGGGATCCGAAATGTCAAGCAGTCGACCGAGCGGGCCAAAGCGTTCAAGGACATGGCGGAGAAGTTGAAGGTGAAGGTCAGGGAGATCCATTGGACCATGGGGCGTTACGATGTCGTCGTGGTCGTGGACGCCCCGGACGATAGAGCCATCAGCCGCCTGATGCTTGGGCTGGGGATCCTCGGGAACGCGAGGACCGAGACCCTCAGAGCCTATTCGTCTCAGGAGATGAGCCTGATTCTCGAGGGGATTCCCCAGGGCAGCGCGGGTTGAGAGGAGGCACGGCGTTCGCCGCCGGAACCTGGTCGCGGGCGACTCCTTGGCGGACCGCGCGAGGCGGCACGGTCGGTATGAACGGTATGTCCTCGAAGAGGTGATCCCATCCATCCGTTGGTGCCACGGCGACGGCGGGATCATGGCGACGACGCTACGGGTTCGCGCTCTTGAAGAACACGGCTGCCAGGGGAGGCACGGCCGGAGTCAGGGTGTAAGGGCGTCCATGCCAAGGCATGGGGGCGTCCCGTACCGGCTGGTCGGGGCGAAGTACCCGGCGACCTGGTATCCCCGGGAGCCGTAGAACGGGTGCTCCATGACGGGGAGGAACTGGACGTGGGTGAACTTCAGGCGGCGCAGGTATTCCGCCGGCCGCGGGGCCACCTCCCGGTAGGTGGGCATCCGGTTCCCTTCCTCCGGTATGCGCATCCAGGATCCCAGGTGCATCTCGTAAACGGCAATCGGACGCTGCAGGGGATTGTGCCCGCGCCGCTCCTCCATCCAGGCGCGTCCGCGCCTGGTGAGACCTGACCTCCCACGGGTGGAACGCGCCGGCCCTTCGCCAAGCCGACCGCCCCTCAAGCATTGCCTGCGAGGCGGTGCGCGACGATCGTCGCCGTCCCCTCGGCGCGGAAGGCGCGGAGGAGCGCCAGCGCTTCCCGATAGGCCGCCCTTTCGATCTTTTCCGCATATTCCGTCGGGATCGCGTCGATCTCCTGCTTGAACTGTCTGGTCGCGAACTTGATGTCCTTTCCCGTCTCCTTGGACCAGGCGCGCATCTTCCGCATCAGCGCGGGAGGCAGCCCCTTGTGGGCGATGTTCTGCCACTGCGTACCGACGTTTCCCTTGCGGATCCCGTAGTCGGCAAAGCATCCGATCATGTGCAGGGGGGTGCCGGTGATCCCATGCTGCGCGATATCGACGCCGAACCGACCATGAACGGCCTCGTGAATCCGCCCTGTCCGCTCGAGGTCGATGAAGATCTTCTCCCCCTCGAGATAGTTGCCGTGCTTCGACCCGTTGTTGATGGCGAGCAGGTCCGCCGAGACACCCTCTGCCAAGAGCCGCTCCAGCAGCTCCACCGCCTCTTCTACGGTGGACAGGGTCGACTCGCTCCCCGCGGATTTGATCTCCCCGACCTCCACTTCGAGCCCCAGTCCCCGCTCCCGAATGGGCGCGGCAAGCTCGGCGGTGATCCGCGCGTTGTCCGGGACCGGGTTGAAGGAGGCGTCGATCGCGAACGAGGTGAAGCCGGCCGCGAGCTCCGCCGCGATCAGGGCGCGGCCCTCGTCGATCTCCTTGGCGGACGTGTTCTTGACCGTGATGTGGTCTCCGTGGATGACGAACGGACGCGCGAACTGCACCTTCCACGCGTAGGTGAGGATCGTTTTGGCGAAAACCTCCGGGGTCATCCCCGTGTACCCGCCGTCGATGTTTCCTTCCGTCTTGGCCAGCTCGAATGCGACGACCGCATCGAGCTCCTGAGCCGCCTTCATGATTCCGGGGATCACCGAGGGAATCCGGATGTTGCATGCCATCACGATCACTTTGTGGGGGGAAAGAGCCTTGTAGACGTCGCCTCCGTTGAGCGGGCATGCCGGGTTGTCAAAAGGAATCTTCCATGCGATGTTCGGAGGGATGAACCTCTTTAATGCCGTCCTGTCCATCGGACATTTCCCGGTTCGATTGATGTGCTTGTTGCGAGTTGGGAGACCGGCCGAAACGACGCGGCCCATACCGGCAAGCGTTTACTACGGTAGAAGAAGTGGAGAGATCAGTCACCCTTCGAAAGTAGGGAGATGTCAAGCGAGGGCCCGGCAGCCGGGACGTGGTACGGAATGTGTACAGGCGCAGGGGGGCGAAGTCCCGGGGTAAGAAGAAGAGCCCTGCCCGGATCGACATCCGGGGACGTGACGTGGCCCACGACTGGCCGTGGTGGAAAAAAACGATTCCCAACGTTCTCAAGGAGCTCGGTTTCTGATCCGATAGCAACAATGGTGCATCCGTCCCGCGGGGCGTTCGGGGGACATCCAGGCATGCGAGGCCGCCCCGGGACTTGCGAGGGGGGGGGCACCACGGGATACCATATGGGAGGAGCGACCGTGAATATCGAGTATCACAAGTGGTGGAGCCCGAACCTCGGCCAGGAGATGGAGTTGAAGGTATACGGGCACGCGGGAAAGCCTGCCCTTGCGTTTCCCTCAATAACGGGGATGTTTACCGAGTTCGAGGATACCGGCATGGTGGACGCCTGCCGGCTTTTTCTGAACGAGGGGAAGGTCCAACTGTTCACCGTGGACAGCATCTATCACCAGACATGGCTGAACGGGAACGCCCCCCTGGCCGACCGCGCGAACCGGCACAACCGATACGAGCGGTATATCGTGGATGAGGTCGTCCCTTACGCGCGTTGGCGATCCGGGGATGACGGGATCATGGGGATGGGGTGCAGCTTCGGAGGATACAACGCGACGAACTTCTTCCTCCACCGCCCGGATATCTTCGACGCCGTGATCTCCCTGAGCGGTTTTTTCCGGCTGAAGCACTTTGTCGGCGAGGTCGATGAAACCGTGTATTTCCATGAACCGCTCGCCTATCTCCCCAACCTCGACGATCCGTGGTTCCTGGATCGGTACCGGAGCGGCCGCATCGTCCTGTGCGCGGGCCAGGGGGATCACGAAGACATATTCCTCGCGGACACCCTGGAACTCAGGCGGATTCTCGAAGAGAAGCAGATCCCCGCCTGGGTCGATATCTGGGGGCACGATGTGTCCCACGACTGGCCGTGGTGGAAAATTCAGATGCCCTATTTCCTCCGGCATATGGGTTTCTGACCGGAAGAGGCGGATATCACCCGCTCCGAAGGACCTTCCTGCGCTTATCCCCGGGGTATGCCGACCCCGTCTTGGCTGACCGGGAGGAAACGCCTGCCGGAGAGATTCGAACCGGTCGGCGCCCGCCTCGTAGTTCGAATCTCGCATCGCGGAACAGGAAAACCATGGTGCGCCTGGAGAGATTCGAACTCCCGACCCGCTGCCTGGGTGTTGCGATACGCAACCATCCCTCTCTCCGACTGGTCAGTGCCCATCCAATCCGCCATGGATGGAATCGGAAACCGCTGCGACTGTGAAAGCCGTGTCCGTGAAAGCTGTGTCCGTGTGAAAGCCGCGTCCGTGAAAGCCGTTTCCGCAGCGATGCGGGGTTTGACTTCGGCCGGCGCGGGGGCGTATCATGGGGAAACAACGCCAGGGGTGCTATTCGCTGAGAGCCCGCGCATGCCGCGGGCAACCCGTTGAACCTGATCCGGGTAATGCCGGCGCAGGGAGCGATGATCTCTACGAACCGTGCCTGCCGGGCGCGGTTTTTTCGTTTCCGGAGGATTGTGACGAAGATGCTTCCGCAACAGGGTTCCGCAGCCCTCCATCCGCTTCCCGTATCGGCGGAGCAGATCCGCCGGATCCTGGCCGGAACCCTTCCGTTCCGCAGGCGGGAGGCGTTCGCCCTCCTGCGCTCCCTCTCCCCCCGGAGGAGGCTCGCCCTCCACGAGGCGGCCCGGCTGCTCGCCACCGACGACCCGATGGTGTGGGAGTCGGCGGGGGCGGTGGCCCGGGCGGTCCGGGAGGCGGTGTTCGGGCGGCGGATCGTGCTCTTCGCACCGCTCTACCTTTCGAGCGAGTGCGGCAACAACTGCCTCTACTGCGGGTTCCGGCGGGACAACCGGGAGGCCGGGAGGATCACCCTCTCCCCGGAGGAGGCGGTGCGGGAAGCGCGCGTCCTGGAGCGGAGGGGGTACCGCCGGCTTCTCCTGGTGACCGGGGAGCACCCGGCCCGGGAACAGGCCGGGTATCTCGCCGACGTCCTTCGGGCGATCTACCGGGAGACGGGAATGCGGATCCTCCACGTGAACGCGGCGCCGATGCCGGTCGAGGCGCTCCGGGAAATCCGGGAGGCGGGGGCGGGAGTCTACCAGGTCTTCCAGGAGACCTACCACCCGGAGACCTACCGCGAGATGCACCCCTCCGGCCCCAAGGCGGATTACGCCGGGCGGCTCACCTGCATGGACCGGGCCTTCCAGGCGGGGTTCGACGACGTCGGGATCGGAGCCCTGCTGGGCCTCTACGACCCCCGGTTCGAGGCGCTCTCGGTCATCCGCCATGCCGAATCCCTGCACGAGAACTTCGGCGCCTTTCCCCACACCCTCTCGGTCCCCCGGTTCCGGAGGGCGTTCGGGTCGCCCCTGCCGGCCGCCCCCCGTCCGGTATCCGACACGGAATTCGAACGGATCGTGATCGTCTTCCGGCTCTCGGTTCCCGCCGCCGGGGTGGTGATCTCGACCCGGGAGCCGGCGGCGCTGCGCGACCGCACGCTGGAGATCGGCGCCTCCCAGATCAGCGCGGGGTCGAAGACCGACCCCGGCGGCTACTCGGAGGGGCGGCGGCGGCGCGACTCCGAGCAGTTCGAGATCACCGACACGAGGACGCTGGAGGAGATGATCCGGACGATCCTCTCCCGGGGGTACCTCCCTTCCCTGTGCACCAGCTGCTACCGGAGCGGACGGACCGGCAGCCGGTTCACGGAGATGGCGGAGGGGGGAAGGATCGGAAGCTATTGCCTCCCCAACGCGCTCCTGACGCTGGCCGAGTATGCCGTCGCAGCGGAGGACCCTGTGCTCAAGGAGGAGTGCCTGACCGCGGTGCGGACCGGCAGGCGGGAGATGGAGGATTCCCCCCTCTTCGGAGAGTTCCAGCGAAGGCTGGCCCGGACGATCGCTGGCGAAAAGGATCTGCACTTCTGATGGGGAAGCCGGCCGGGATCCTCGTGAACGGAGAAAAGCGCGTGGTCGCGCCGGGCGCCACGGTCCTTCAGTTGCTGCGGGAGCTTTCCCTGCCGGAATCCCGGGTGGCGGTGGAGAGGAACCTCTCCATCGTCCGGAAGGCCGAGTACGGGGAAACGCTCCTCGAGGAGGGGGACCGGCTGGAGATCGTCACCTTCGTGGGAGGGGGATAGAGGGATGGACAAGCCGCTTTCGCTGGGAGGGAAGAACTTCCGGTCCCGCCTGCTGGTGGGAACCGGGAAATATCCGGACTACCCCACCATGGTCCGGGCGCTCGAGGCGTCCGGCGCGGAGATCGTCACCGTCGCCGTGCGGCGGGTGAACCTCGACCGGAGCAGGGAGTCGCTGCTGGACCATGTCGACCCGAAGCGGTACACCCTGCTTCCGAACACGGCGGCCTGCTACACGGCCGACGACGCCGTGAGAACCTGTCTCCTCGCCCGGGAGGCCGGGATGTCGGACATGGTCAAGCTGGAGGTGATCGGGGACGAGAAGACGCTGTTTCCCGACACGGAAGGCCTCCTGGCCGCGGCGAAGGTGCTGGTGAAGGAGGGGTTCGTCGTCCTCCCCTACACGAACGACGACCCGATCATGGCGAAGAAGCTCGAGGACGCGGGATGCGCGGCGGTGATGCCGCTGGCGGCGCCGATCGGGTCGGGGCTCGGCATCCGGAACCCGTACAACATCCGGATCATCCTGGAGACCGTGAAGGTCCCGGTGATCGTCGATGCGGGGGTGGGGACCGCCTCCGACGCGGCGGTCGCGATGGAGCTCGGCTGCGACGGCGTCCTGATGAACACCGGGATCGCCGGCGCGAGAGATCCCGTGACGATGGCCGAGGCGATGCGGGAGGCGGTGTCGGCCGGGCGCAAGGCATTCCTCGCCGGGCGGATCCCGAAGAAGCTCTATGCCACCGCCTCCTCGCCGCTGGACGGCACCTTCTTCTCGTAACGGGAAGACGGATGAAGGTCGATTTCCGGGTCCTGCTGATCACCGACCGCCGGCAGGCGCGAAACGGCGATCTGGAAGCGACCGTGGAGGCGGCGCTCGACGGGGGGATCCGGGCCGTGCAGCTGCGGGAGAAGGACCTGTCGGGTCGGGACCTCTACCGGCTGGCGGAACGGATGCGCGTCCTGACGCGTCGGTTCGGCGCACGGCTGCTGGTGAACGACCGGGCGGACGTCGCCCTGGCGGTCGGGGCGGACGGGGTACACCTCGGGGTCGGGTCGATCCCCCCGTCCGAGGCGAGGCGGCTGCTGGGGCCCGGGGCGATCGTCGGATGCTCCACACACGGCCTCGAGGAGCTCCGGAAGGCCACCTCGGGCGGGGCCGACTACGGGACCTTCGGGCCGGTCTATGCGACCCCCTCCAAGGCCGCCTACGGCCCGCCGGTCGGCGTGGAAGCGCTGTCTAGCGCCTGCCGGGAGTCACCGATACCGGTGTTCGCCCTCGGGGGGGTAGGCCCGGAACAGGTGAAGGAAACGATCCGGGCCGGGGCGTTCGGGATCGCCCTGATCTCGGGCGTGGTGGCCGCCGCGGACCCGCGGTCGGCCGCAGACGAATTGATGCGGCGCATCGGGGAGGAATACCCCGCGCCGCTGCGGGAAGGAAGGTGAGCCATGACGCTGCTGGAAAAGGCCAGGAAGGGGATCCTGCCTGATGAGATCCTCCGGGCCGCGAAAGAAGAGGGAATAGCCCCGGAGAGGATGCGGGAGCTCGTCGCGGAGGGCCGGGCCGTCATCCCGAGGAACCGGGTGCGGGGGGAGATCCGCCCCGTCGCCATCGGGGAAGGGCTGCGGGTCAAGGTGAACGCGAACGTCGGCTCCTCCCGGGACCGGGCGGACGTCTCGCTGGAGCTAGAGAAGATGCGGACCGCCGTGGCGGCGGGGGCCGACGCGGTCATGGACCTCTCCACGGGGGGTCCGATCGACGAGATCCGCCGGGCGATCCTCGCGGAGTGCCCGGTTCCCCTGGGCACCGTCCCGGTCTACCAGGCGGCGGCCGACGCTGTACTGCGGAAAAAATCCTGGGTGGAGCTCTCCCCGGACGACTTCTTCGAGGGGATCCGGAAGCATGCGGAGGACGGCGTGGATTTCATGACGGTCCACTGCGGTGTGACGAGGGCCGCCCTCGAACGGCTGGTCCGGGAGGGACGGCGGCTGGACATCGTCAGCCGGGGGGGAGCGCTCCTCGCCGAGTGGATGGAGTTCAACGGCCGGGAAAATCCCTTCTTCGAGGAGTACGACCGCCTGGTCGAGATTTGCCGGGAGTTCGACGTCACGATCTCCCTGGGGGACGGACTGCGACCGGGATGCCTGGCCGACGCGACCGACCGCGCCCAGCTCCACGAGCTGCTGACGCTCGGAGAGCTGACCGAGCGGGCGTGGGCGAAGGGGGTCCAGGTGATGATCGAGGGGCCTGGCCACGTTCCGATGCACCAGATCGCCGCGAACGTGCAGATCCAGAAGCGGCTATGCCACGGCGCCCCCTTCTACGTCCTGGGCCCGCTGGTGACCGACATCGCCCCGGGGTACGACCACATCACCTCGGCGATCGGGGGTGCGATCGCGGCGTGGAGCGGGGCCGATTTCCTCTGCTACGTGACCCCCTCGGAACATCTGCGGCTCCCCCCGGTGGAGGATGTGAGGGAAGGGGTGATCGCCTCCCGGATCGCCGCGCATGCCGCCGACATCGCCCGGGGGCTCCCCGGCGCGATGGACCGCGACAACGCGATGGCCGAGGCGCGGCGGAAGCTCGACTGGAAGGCCCAGATCGAGCTCTCCATCGATCCGGAGCGGGCGCAGGCGCTCCGGGGCGGGAGCATGCCGACCGTCGACGAGGCGGCCTGCACGATGTGCGCGGACCTGTGCGCCATCAAGACCTCGCAGAAGGCGATCCGGCGAGGGTAGAGGGGCTACTTCCCGTCAGGCTTCTTCGCGGGCGCGGCCGGGGGCGCCGCCTGCCCGATCTTCTCCCGGAAGGCGTCGCCGATCCGTTCGGGAAACAGCTTCGAGATCCATCCCGCGGCCGTGACCGCCTGGGGGGCGAGTTTCGAGCGCCGCACCAGCGACGTGTCTTTCGGAAGCAGGATGACCAGCATGAAGACCAGCAGAATGGTGAGGAGGATCCCCTTGGCGAACCCCGCGAGGGCCCCGGCGAACCGGTCGGTCCCCGAGAGCTTCGACTCGCGCACCAGGCGCTCGACGAGCACTCCCAGCAGGCGCACGCACAGGTAGACCACGGCGAACAGCAGCAGGTAGGCGACGACGTCCCCGTGGAGGAAGGAAAGACCCAGGAGATCCTTCGCGTCGCCGAAATATTTCACCCCGAGGATATGCCCGAGGATCAGGCCGGCCCAGGAAAAGGCCTGCCTCACGAGCCCCTGGAAAATCCCGAAGATCCCCAATCCCACGCACAGAGCCAGGATCAGGATGTCCAGCAGGTTCATCCCCAGACTGTACCGGAAGAAGGGGCGGCTTTCCATCCCCGAAGGGAAAACCGCTCCCGCCGAAATCGCTACGAGGCGCGCCGCATCGCCTGGGACATCGCCTCGGACAGTTGGTCCAGCCGGTACGGCTTCTGGATGAACCCGTCCATCCCCTCCCGGAGAATCTCCTGGACCGCCCCCTCGAGGCTGTACCCCGTGGACAGGATCGCCCGGACCTGCGGATTGATCTCCCGGATCTTCCGGAAGCAGTCGCGCCCCCCCATCTTCGGCATGATCATGTCCAGGATCACAAGGTCGATCTCCCTCCAGCGTTCCCGGTACCGCTCTACCCCCTCCTCGCCGTTCTCCGCGGCGATCACGTCGTAGCCGATGACCTCGAGCATGGAGGCGCAGACCTCCCGGACCGTCTCCTCGTCGTCCACCAGGAGCACCCTCCCCTTCCGCCCCATCGGAGAAACGGGCGAGGGCTCCGGGACCTCCTCCCTGGCAACCTCGCCTTCGAAGGCGGGCAGGTAGGCCGTCATCGTCGTCCCCTCGCCTTCCCCGCTCTGAACGTGGATGGTTCCCCCATGGTTCTTGACGATCCCGAAGACCATCGAGAGCCCCAACCCGCTTCCCTTCCCGGGCTCCTTCGTGGTGAAGAAGGGTTCGAAGACCCGGGAGAGGTTCTTCTCCGGGATCCCGACGCCGGAGTCCCGGACGGACAGGACCACGTAGCGGCCCGGCGCCGACCCGGGGTTCTCCCGGCAGAAGGCCTCGTCGAGAACCGCATCTCCGATGGAAAGAAAGAGCTCCCCCCCTTCCGGCATGGCATCCTTCGCGTTCACTCCCAGATTCATCACCACCTGGGAGAGCTGGGTGGGATCCCCTACGACCATGGCCGCCCTCTCCGGGAACCGGGTCCGGATCCGGATATGCCGGTCCAGCGTCCGCTCCAGGATGCTCTTCACGTCGGCGACGGTCCTGCAGAGATCCACGGGCACCGCCAGGTTCTTTCCTTTCCGGGCGAACCCGAGCAGCTGGGTGGTCAGGCGGGAAGCGCGCTCGGCCGACTCCCGGATCACCCTCGCCGCCACCTCCGTTTCGCTCCCCCGGGGGGCCCGAATGGACAGCAGGTCCGCGTAGCCCAGGATCCCCGTCAGCAGGTTGTTGAAGTCATGGGCGACTCCCCCGGCCAGGATCCCCAGCGCTTCCATTTTCTGGGACTGGAGAAGCTGCTCCTGGAGCCGGCGGCTCTCCTCCCGGACGCGCAGGCGTTCCGTGATGTCGCGTGCGAAGGCGCAGTTGAACTCCTTCCCGCCGAACTCGAGGTGGTTGACGGTCACCTCCACCGGGATCAGCCTTCCGTCCTTCGCACGGTGGCGGGTTTCCATCGGGAACGATTTTCTCTTCCGGACCTCTTCCCAGTGGTTTCCCCAGGAATCCCCGGGGTAGTCGGGATTGATCTCCCGGATCGACATCGAGAGGAGCTCCTCCCGGGTGTACCCAAGGGAACTGCAGGTCTTTTCGTTCACGTAGAGCAACCTTCCGTCCCGGTCCATCCAGTAGGCGGAGTCGCCCGAACGGTCCACGGTGAACTGGGTGAGCCGGAGCGTCTCCTCGGATCGCTTCCGCTCCGTGATGTCCAGCGCCAGGCCGTCGATGTGCAGGAATTTTCCTTCGGAGTCGTACACGAGCTGCCGCCGGTCCGCGATCCATTTCACGCTTTCGTCTTTCTGCCGGATCCGGTACTCCAACCGGATGAGCGGATCTTTCCTGCGGATCGACTCCCGCATGGTCTGCAAGACCCTCTCGATGTCCTCCGCCTCGATCACATCTTTCCAACTCAGGACACCGTCCAGGAATTCCTTCGCCGCATACCCGGTGATCTGCTCCGCCCCGGCCCCCATGAACCCGACCGACCAGTCCGGGTACCCGCGGTACACCAGCCCCGGCACGTTGTTCATCAGCGCGAACAGGCGCTCGGTCACCTCCTCCTGCTCCCGGGACAGGCGGGCCTGCCGGATCGCCATCGCCACCTGTCCCGCCACCGCCTCCGCGGTCTCCACCTCCTCCCGCGTCCACCGGTGGGACTCCGCCCGGTCCAGGAAGAGAACTCCCTGCAGTCCATCCTGCGTGCGGAGGGGGACCCCGATATAGGCTCCCAGGCCGATCCGTTCCAGCTCCTCCTTCTTTCCCTCGTACCCCGGGATCTTCCGGACGTCGTCCACGACCCGCGTCTTTTCCATCCGGAGGATCTCTTCCAAGTCCTCCGGACGCGAGGATTCGGGGAACAGCTGCCTCGCGGATGGGATGCCCGGGGCCAACTCCTCGATGACCGTGTCGGGGTCCCCGAAGAGCCGGATCGCACAGCGCGGGATGTCCAGGATCCGACGGACCTCTCCCGTCACCTCCCGGAGAATCTTGCCGATCTCCTTCTCGACGCGGACCGATGCGCCGATCCGGGCCAGAAGCTCCCGGTTCTGCGACCGGATCTTCTCGCGGGAGGCGCGCAGCTCCTCCTGACCCGAGCGGATCTGCAGATGCCCCTTCCGGACGATCCAGAACAGGACCAGGTAGAGGACGGCAAAGCCGCCGCCCAGGACGACCCACAGGACCATCGGGCCCCTTCCGAAGTAGGGGAAGAACAATCCGAGCAGCAGGCCGAACAGGAGAAGGGTGATCCCCAGGAGCAGGGCTCCCCGGCCCAGGGGGTTCATCCTGGAAGCGACGTCTGTTTTCTCCGTGGCCACTCTGTTCCTATCGGTATTCCAACATCGAAAGTTTAGCCGGATCGCTTGGTTTTTCCCCACCGTGCATGTATAAAAGGAACAGGCCGCCCCGCCCGGAATCGTGGGCGTTTTCCCCATGGAACGTGCGTGGGCAGATCCTGTCCGGACGTGCCGGAGTGGTGGAACTGGCAGACGCGCGGGACTCAAAATCCCGTGGCCGCAAGGCCGTGAGGGTTCGACCCCCTCCTCCGGCACCACTCCCTTTTCCGTTGCGTGGTGCGCAACGGGAGGGGGTCGAACGGGCGGCGGGCGCCGACCGATCAGGGAGGATGAGCGCGACCTTGCGGAGCGCGGAAGCCCGACGCCCTGCCGCTAAGGCCGATGGCGTGATCGCCGAGGCTTAAGGCGGGCGACCCCCTCCTCCG
>MGPV01000021.1:5753-9672 GCA_001797615.1 Deltaproteobacteria bacterium GWC2_65_14 | reverse complement strand
GGACAAGAAGGGCGAATTGACCGGCCCGGGCGTGAAGGCGGCGCTCGAGACGTTCAAGGATTTCGACACGGGGGGGCTGACCTCGAAGCTCACATTCGCCTCTGGCGACCATCGTCCGAACATGTCGGCGAAGATCTACGAATACCAGGGGGGGAAGATGGTCCAGAAGGCCACCATCGAACTGCCCCGCAAGAAGGAGTGGCTCGGGTACTAAGGGGGCAAAGGCAGGCAACGACGAAGACGGGGCGGGGGCAAGCCGCCCCGCCCCGTCTCCCAACCAGCGAGGAATGGTTCGCATGCTCCAGGTGAACAACATCGAGGTGATCTACTCGGACGTCATCCTCGTCCTGAAAGGGCTCTCCCTGGTGGTTCCCCAGGGGCAGATCGTGGCGCTCCTGGGCGCGAACGGGGCCGGGAAGTCCACCACCCTGAAGGCGATCTCGGGGCTGCTGAAATCCGAGGAGGGGGAGGTGACCGACGGGGAGATCCTGTTCGAGGGGGTGAAGATCAACGGGAGGGACGCGGAGGAGATCGTGCGGCGGGGGGTCTTCCAGGTGATGGAGGGGCGCAGGGTCTTCGAGGATCTGACCGTCGAGGAGAACCTCCGGTGCGGCGCCCACACCCGGAAGGACACCAGGAACGTGAAGGGGGATTACGACCGGGTCTACGGCTATTTCCCGCAGCTGAAGGAGCGCAGGAAACAGCTGGCCGGCTACCTTTCCGGAGGGGAGCAGCAGATGCTCGCCATCGGTCGGGCCCTGATGGCCCGGCCCAAGCTGATGCTGCTCGACGAGCCGTCTCTCGGCCTGTCGCCGCTCCTGGTCCGGGAGATCTTCGGGATCATCAAGGATATCAATGACAAGGAGAAAACCACGATCCTCCTCGTCGAGCAGAATGCCCGGGTGGCCCTCTCCATCTCCACCTACGGGTACATCATGGAGAACGGGAAGGTCGTCCTCGACGGCGAGACCGAGAAGCTCGCCAGCAACGAGGATGTCAAGGAGTTCTACCTGGGGATGACCGATGTCGGCACCCGGAAATCCTACAAGGACATCAAGCATTACAAACGGCGCAAGCGCTGGCTATCCTAAGAACCGGGACGTTCCTTAGAACTGGGATGTAGAACTGGGACGTTCCTCAGAATCCGGTGGGCCTGATCATTTTGGAGGATAAATGATTTCTTTCGAGTTCTTAGGAACGTCCCGGTTCTGAGGGGTGGAGGGGTCATGATCGACCGGACGAAAGGATATTTCGACGAATCCCAGGAGACGATGGCTCCGAAGGAGCGCGAAGCGTTCCGGAGGACGATCCTCCGCGAGACGGTCCGGCATGCCTACGAGAACGCCCCGGCCGCCCGCAGGAAGATGGACGAGGCGGGGGTCAAGCCCGCCGATGTTCAGGACATCGAGGACCTGGCGAAGATCCCGCTGACCCGGAAGGGGGACCTGAAGAACCTCCAGAAGGCGGAGATGCCGTTCGGCGGTCTGGCCGCCATCCCCCCACGCGAGATGAAGCGGATCTATGTCTCCCCGGGACCGACCTACGATCCGGAGGGGAGGGAGGGATCCCACTGGAGGTGGGAGAAGGCCTTCATCGCGGCGGGCTTTCGGCCCGGCGACATCGTGCAGAACACTTTCATGTACCACTTCTCTCCCGGGGGGATGATGTTCGACGACGGGCTGCTGCGGATCGGTTGCACGGTGATCCCGGCAGGCGTCGGGAACACGGAGATGCAGGTGCAGGTGATGCGCGACCTCGGTGTAAACGGGTATGTCGGGACCCCCTCGTTCCTCATGACGATTCTGGAGAAGGCGGGGGAGATGGGGGTCACGCCGGGGGACGGGCTTGCCCTCCAGGTGGCGCTGGTCGCCGCCGAGATGCTGCCGGAATCGCTGCGGACCCGCTTCAGGGACGAGTTCGGGATCCAGGTCCGGCAATGCTACGGAACCGCCGACGTCGGGTCGCTGGGGTACGAGTGCTTCGAGGCGAAGGGGATGCACATCCCCGACGAGATCCTGTTGGAGCTGGTCGACCCGGCCTCCGGGAAGGTCGTCGGACCGGGGGAGATCGGGGAGGTCGTGGTGACCCTGCCCAACTCCACCTACCCGCTCCTGCGGTTCGCCACGGGGGACCTCTCGATCTTTTCGAACGAGCCCTGCCCTTGCGGCCGGACCTCCGCGCGCCTGCTCCGAATCGTCGGCCGTGTGGACCAGGTCACCAAGGTCAAGGGGATGTTCGTCCACCCGGAACAGGTGGTCCAGGTCGAGAAGAAGGCGGGGGAGGGGGTTCTCCTCCGGTTCGTCATCACGCGGACCGGGCATGAAGACCGGTTGACGATCCAGGCGGCGCTCCCGGGAGGGGCGACGCCTTCAGATGACTTGGCGGCCCGGATCGCGGGAGCCGCGCGCGAGGTGACCCGCCTCCAGGGGGAGGTCGTCTTCGTCCCCGAGGGTGAGCTGGCGCAGAAGGAGAAGAAGATCGTCGACAACAGGAAGTGGGACTAAAGGGCGGGGAGGCCTGTCCATGGACGCCAAGACCCTGGCCGGACATCTGGAGCAACACCTGCGGGTGCACACCTTCCCCCTGGGGATACGGTCGTACAGTCCGGGGGAGCCGCTTCCGGAAAAAGTGAAAGTCCCGTCGAAGCATCTTGGGGTCAAAGTCGCGATCTGCCAGGCGATTTCCATTGCGAGACGATACGGGTGGACGATGGCCGTCGGGAAAGAGGACATCTCCTGCCCGATCGCGAAGGCGGTCTTCGGTTTCGAGGAGCGGAACGAGTACTACAGCTCGGGGGGGCTGGCGGACGGGATGTACGCCTCCTGCAGGGAGGCGGGGGCGAAATTCGAGGACGCGCTGGCGAAGTTCGATGTCGGGGAATATGCCTACGTGGTGGCCGGACCGCTCGGACGGGTGAACTTCGTCCCCGACACCATTTTAGTATACGGGAACTCGGCCCAGGTGCTCCGGCTGCTGAATGCCTGCCTCTACAAGAAGGGAGGGAGCCTCACCGGCGAGTTCTCCGGCCGGGGCGACTGCTCCGACATCGTGATCCGGGGGAAGAAGTCCCGGGAGCCCCAGGTGATCCTTCCCTGCTACGGCGACCGGATTTTCGGGATGACCGCCGACGACGAGATGGCCTTCACCTTCCCCTTCGCGATGGGGACCGAGGTGGTCGAGGGGCTGGAGGGGACGCACGCCGGCGGGATCCGGTACCCGGTCCCGATCTACCTGCGCTTCCAGGCCGAATATCCGAAAAACTACCAGGAGCTCGAAGCCCTCTGGCGAAAGGAACGGGAGAAAGAATAGGCCCTGCCGGCGGTTCCCCATTTCGGGCTTCCAGGCTTTCCATTCATTTGAGATCCCCTTATACTCAATACACCATGAAACGTTGCGGGAAAGCCCGAGTTCTCAGGAACGTCCCTGTTCTTGGGGGAGGCCCATGTACAGGCTGACGCCGGTCGAGGAGATCGGTACGCGGATCGCCGCGCTGCGGGAACGGCTCGTCCGGGACGGGGTGGAAGCGGCCTTTCTCGTTCAGAACGCGGATCTCTTCTATTTCACCGGGTCGATCCAGCAGGGGGTGCTCGTCGTCCCGGCGGACGGGGACCCCGTCTACTTCGTCCGGAGGGTTTTCGAGCGGGCCCGGTCGGAGTCGCCCCTCGAGCGGATCGTGGCGATCCGCAGCCCCAAAGAGATCCCGGCCTGGTTCGAAAAGAAGGGCGTTTCCTTCGGGTCGGTCGGATTCGAGCTCGACGTGATGCCGGTGAACACCTTCCGCAGGTTCGCGGAGCTGTTCCCGAAAGCGCGGGCGGTGGATCTTTCGGAAGCCGTCCGGGAGATCCGGTCGGTCAAGGGACCTTCCGAGATCGAGGCGATGCGCGGATGCGGGAGGAGCCTCTCCGACCTTCTGGCCGGG
>MGPV01000021.1:5567-5741 GCA_001797615.1 Deltaproteobacteria bacterium GWC2_65_14 | reverse complement strand
ATCCGGCCCGGGATGACCGAAATCGAGCTCGGGGGGCTTCTGCAGGGGAGGGCGATCTCCGGGGGACACACGACGATCACACGGATGCGGAGCTGGAACCAGGAGGTGGGGCTGGGGTGCGTGATCTCGGGTCCCGACGGGGCGCTTCCCTCCTACGCCGATTTTCCGACCGCC
>MGPV01000021.1:5272-5555 GCA_001797615.1 Deltaproteobacteria bacterium GWC2_65_14 | reverse complement strand
TCGCCCTTCGTTCCAATCGGGCAGGGGGAGCGCCGCCTCCAGAAGAACGAGCCGGTCATCGTCGACCTGATGTGGGCGCAGGACGGCTACCTGGTCGACATGGCGAGGACCTACGTCTGCGGGAAGCTGCAGAACAAGATGAAAATGGCCCACGAGATGACGGTCAAGGTGATGCGGAACATCGAGAGCGCCATCCGGCCGGGCGCGATCGCGGGGGATCTCTACGAGATTGGAATGGAGATGGCCTCCCGGTCCCCCTTCGCCGGGAACTTCATGGGGGCCC
>MGPV01000021.1:2777-5241 GCA_001797615.1 Deltaproteobacteria bacterium GWC2_65_14 | reverse complement strand
GGTCGGGATCGAGACCGACGAGTTTCCCTTCATCGCGAAGGGCTCGGGCACCATCCTCGCGCCGGGAATGACCTTCGCCCTGGAGCCGAAATTCGTCTTCCCCGGGGAGGGAGCCGTGGGGCTGGAGAACAGCTACCTGGTCACCGGGACCGGGTTCGAGAAGCTGACCCTGATGGAAGAGGACGTCATTCCCTGCGGGTGACCGGGGACGGGGAGGAGAGGGATGCCCGATTTTCTGGACCGTGAAGATGCGCTGCTGCTGGTGGTGGACGTGCAGGAGCGTCTGGTCCCCGCCATCCACAAGGAGCTCTACCCGGTCGCCCTGAAGAACATGAAGATCATGATCGAGGCGGCCGCGACGCTCGGGCTTCCGATGCTGCTCACCGAGCAGTACCCCAAGGGGCTCGGGCCGACGGTGCCGGAGATCCTGGGCGCGCTGGAGGGGAAGGAGTACCGCAGGATCGAGAAGATGACCTTCAGCTGCGCGCGGGACGAGGGGTTCCTTTCGGCGATATCCGCCGCGAACCGGAAACAGGTGGCGGTCATCGGCATGGAGACCCACGTCTGCGTCTACCAGACCTCGGTCGACCTGATCCGGGCCGGCTTCTCGGTCTTCGTGCTCGACGACGCCGTCTCCTCCCGGTTCCTGCACAACTACCGGAGCGGCCTCGAGGCGCTGCGCGACGCGGGGGCCACCGTCTTCAGCACCGAGACGGCGATCTTCCAGCTGCTCAAGGTGGCGGCCACGCCGGAGTTCAAGAAGGTTTCCGCGCTCATCCGATGAGAAAACGCTTCCTCCCGTTTGCCCTCCTGTCCGCGGCGCTCCTGGTTGGTTCCGCGCCTCACCTGGCCTACGCCGCTATGCAGGAACTGGCCCTCTTTCCCCCGAAGGTTGATGGGGTGTCCGGCGGTCCGGACCTCTCCCAACGGGTGGGGGCTTTGCTCCAGGAGAAGCTCAAGGACCGGTTCGACGTCACCCTCGTCGATCCGGCGGGGGAGCAGGAGTCCGGGGAACGGATCCGGAAGGCGCGGGCGCTGGGCGCGACCTACCTCCTCACCGGCAGCCTGGCCCGGATCGGGCGGTCGGTCACTCTCGACCTGACGATCTCCCCGACGGAGGGGACCGGTGCGGGGAGGACGGTCGTGGCGACGGCTTCGGACGCAGCGATGGAGGGAACGAGCGGCGGCGCGGGAGAGAAGGGCGAGCTTCCCTTCGTCTACCGCCGGCTGGCGATCGAGGCGACCGCGAAGCTCAAGCTCCTCTTCTTCGGAGACGGGATGGTCGGGGAAGGGACCGGCAAGAGAAGAATCCCCGGATTGACGGGGTCGGTCAGCCGAAGCCGGAGCCTCCCGGGGGATGTCGTGTCGATCGCCCGCGGAGACACCGACCGGGACGGGAAGGAGGAGATCGTCGTCGCCTACCGGAACGCGATCGTGGTCTACCGGACGGAAGGGCAGGACCTGGCCGAGAAGGCGAGAATCCCGGTCTCCGGGGACGGGATGCTCCACCTGGACGTCGCCGACCTGAACCGGAACGGGATCGCCGAGATCCTCGCGGTGCGCTACGTCGCCGGCAGGGCCTTTTCCGAGATCCTGGAGTTCGACGGGAAGGAGTACCGGCGGATCACGGCCGACCTGCCCTATTTTCTCCGGGTCGTGGACCTCGGGGAGGAGGGGATCGTCCTGGTCGCGCAGGAGTCGGACCCGGCCGCGATCTTTTCCGGCCCCGTGTTCCGGATCGCGGTGGACCGGCACGGCCTCGGCGAGACCCTGGAGAGGAAGGAGCCGCTGCCCCTTCCCGAGGAGACCTGGGTCTACTCCTTCGTTCCCCTGAAACGCGGGGATACGATCCGCTACGCGGCGGTCGACGGCGGGAACCGGCTCCGGCTGTACGACAGCCGGGGCCGGAAGCTCTGGGAGGGGATCGATTCCGTCTTCGGAACGGAGACCTTCATCGACGCGCCGGTGGCGTCGGGCATCGGCCCGTCCGGGCAGCCGGTCCACCGGAGGCTTCACCTCCCGGGGAGGCTTCTTGCGGCCGATCTGGACGGAGACAAGTCGGACGAGCTCCTGCTGGCGAACAATATCGTCCGGGCCGGCGCCTTCTTCGAGAATCTCAGGCTCTACTCGAACGCGGAGCTTCTCTGCTTCGCCCAGGCGGGGGAGGGACTGGAGCTGGCCTGGAGGAGCGCGCAGATCGGATCGTCCGCGCTCGACCTGTTCCTCGAGCCCTCGTCCGGGAAGGGGATCTCCCGCATGGGGATCGCGTCGCCGGATTCCGGGAAGATCCTGGGGCGGTTCGGGGAGTGGCGGCTCCTCTGGGTCCGATGAGGCGGGAGTGAACCGGAAAAACCGGTTGGACTTGGGTGGGTCTCGTTTTATAATTAAAAGTTCCGGTACGTGTGGCGGTGTAGCTCAGGTGGTTAGAGCATGCGGCTCATATCCGCAGTGTCCGGGGTTCAAA
>MGPV01000021.1:1290-2756 GCA_001797615.1 Deltaproteobacteria bacterium GWC2_65_14 | reverse complement strand
TCGCTCCTCCCGAAGCCCTGCCCCGGTCTCCGCAGGTAGTTGGGCGAAGGCGGGCGAATCCCATCAGGGCTTTGAACCGGCTCCCGCTCCCTGTGGTACAATCAGCCCGTTATGCGCGTCCTCAAGGTCCTGCTGATCGAAGACGATCCGGCGCTCCGGAAGGAAGCCGAGGCGACGCTGCGCCGGGCCAGGTACTCCGTCAAGCCGGCAACCGATTTCGGGGAGGCCGGGGAAATCCTCCGCAAGGCCGGGGGGGAAATGGTCGTCCTCTCCGAGCTTTCCGTCGGCGGAGAATCCGCGGTCGAATTTCTGAAGACCACCCTTCGGCGTTACCCGCAGGTTCCGTTCGTTTTGCTGGCGAAATCCCCCCCGCTGGAGCTGGTGATCGAGGCGCTCAAGCAGGGGGCCTACGATTTCCTGAGAAAGCCGGTCGATCCCGGCATCCTCTGCCATTCCGTCGCGCGCTCCGTGGAAAAGCTCAACCTGAGCATCGAGGGGGAGAGACAGGAAAAGGAGATCCGGGATCTGCTTTCCCGGAGCAGGGCGGAACTGAAGAAGAGCTCCTCGATCAACCGGTTCAAGAGTTTCCTGATCTCCACGACGGCGCACGACTTCCGGGGGCTGCTCACCGTCCTGGACGGCTACCACCAGATTATCCGGGAAAAATGCAGCAAGGGATGCTCGGCCGTGGAACAGATCGACCTGCTGGAGCAGTCACGACGCTCCATCGCGCGTCTACGGTCGATGTGCGACACGCTGCTCGATTACGACGCGGCGGAGAAGGGGGAGCTGAAGGTCGCCGCCACCAGCTTCGCCCTGGATTTCCTGCTGAAGGAGTGCGTCGACTTCTACAGACCTTACGCCGAGCAGAAAAGAGTCCGGATGGAACTGGAAATCCCGCTTCCCGCCGTCAAGGTAAAAGGAGACCCGAACCGCTGCCTGCAGGTGCTCGACAATATCCTGTACAATGCCATCAAGTTCACCCCCGCGGATGGGGAGATCCGGATCGGGACGAGGAAGGAGGACGGGAAATCCGTGACCGTGTGGGTCCACGATTCCGGAGCGGGGATCCCGGAATCGATCCAGAAAAAAATCCTGGACGGGGACCGTACTGTGGCCAGCAAGGACGGAGACGCAAGGATCGGGCTTGGCCTCACCATCTGCAAAAAACTGCTCGATTCCCAGAAAGGAAGGCTCTGGTTCGAGAACGATCATGGGAAAGGGTTGAAGGTATTGTTCTCACTGCCCGCCTGATGTACTTCCCCTAAAAGGCAAACATTTGCCTTTAATTCCCCTTTTCGTCACCTGAATGGTGAATCCGTGGTACTCTTTCCCCGAAATGCAACTGGCAAAGTTTTCGACACAACTCCTTGGATATCAGACATAATTCCTGGAAAAACAGGAATAAATGTCGGTTTCGTTGGGACAGGCATGCCGCTTGCGAGGGGGTATCCGGTCCACAGGAG
>MGPV01000021.1:0-1151 GCA_001797615.1 Deltaproteobacteria bacterium GWC2_65_14 | reverse complement strand
ATCTTCCTTCCCGACGGCAGCGGGGTGGACATCATCAAACCGATCCGGTCGGCGAGGGACGGCACGCCCATCATCATGGTCTCGGGGCAGAGCGATGTGGAGGAGGTCGTCCGGGCCATGAAGGACGGCGCGAACGACTACATCAAGAAGCCGTTTCGCGGGGAGGAGCTCCTCCTCAAGATCGAAATGGTCCTCGAGGCGACCCAGGCCAAGTGGGAGCTCGCCGATCTCAGGACCAAGGTCCGGGCGGAGGAGGAGTACAAGCTCCTGTTCTCCTTGAGCGACCGGATGAACAAGGTGCAGGCGATCGTCGACCAGGTGGCCAACACCGACATCTCGTTGCTGATCACCGGGGAAAGCGGCACGGGGAAAGAGCTGGTGGCCAAGGCGCTGCACAAGGCATCCGATCGGGCGAAGGAGCCGTTCATCAAGGTCAACTGCTCCGCCCTTCCCCGGGAGCTGCTGGAAAGCGAGCTGTTCGGGTTCGAGAAGGGGGCGTTCACCGGGGCCCACCGGCGCAAGTACGGCCGCTTCGAGATCGCCCAGAACGGCACGATCTTCCTCGACGAGATCAGCGAGATGCATACCGACCTCCAGTCGAAGCTCCTCCACGTGCTTCAGGAGAAACAGTTCTACCGGATCGGGGGAGAGCGGGAAGTCAAGGTCAACTGCCGGATCCTCACGGCGACGAATCGGAACCTCGAGGACATGGTGGAGCAGGGGCGCTTCCGGCGCGATCTCTTCTACCGGATCAACGTGGTGACGGTCGCCATCCCGCCGCTTCGGGAGCGCAAGGAGGATATCCCGCTGCTGATCGACTATTTCCTCTCCCGGTACGCCGAGATGTACAACCGGGATTCCGTCAGGATCTCCCCGCGGCTGATGGAGCAGTTCCTCGAGTACCCCTGGCCCGGGAACGTCCGCGAGCTGGAAAACAACATCAAGCGGTTCATCATCCTGGGGAACGAGGCGCAGATCCTGGCCGAGTTCGAGAGGAAGCGGAGGAACGGGGCGCTGCCTGAAATCCTCGACCTGGAGGAGGATCCACCGTTCCCGGTGGAGCGACCATCCCGCCAGCCGGTCGCGGCCAGGCGGAAGGGGAACGGCGAGAACGACATTCCGGTGCACGAGAAGGCGACGCTGAAGGAAGT
>MGPV01000020.1:56056-57975 GCA_001797615.1 Deltaproteobacteria bacterium GWC2_65_14 | reverse complement strand
GGTATTGTTGTCCAGGTCGTAGTACCTATAGAAGGCGTGAACGTTTGTGCTGTCAAGCGGGTTTATGCTGTACTCCACGTTATACAGGGTCGTCTTTATCTCAGCGTCGGCAGTTGACCTTGGAAGAGCGACAGGGGCTCCGGCAAGTGAAGTAAAGGCCGACGTACTATAGGGGAGAAGTTCCTCGTCCTGTTTCATGGCGCCAACTGATGCCGTTGCAGTAAGCCTGCTGTCCAGAGGAAGGTTTACACCCACGGATAGCGACGTGTTCTGATACCTGTTGTCGGGGGCAAGGGCCATTTTGCCTGTAGTAGATACTGTATTCCCTGCTCCAAGTCCGCTATTATAGTCATTAGCCCCTGTCGCACCGAAAAACATGCTTTGCCATGTGAGTGAGTCGGTATCGTTTGTAAAGTCCGAAATGAGGTATGAGGCCAATGCCTGGAAGTTCTTCCCGTTATACTCAGCCTCAAGCTTAAGGTCTTTTGTCTGATAGTCCACAGGCTCCGGCAATTGGACATTAACCGTATTTGGCGGTCTTGACCCCAGAGGAGCTCCTGTTATCTGTGTGCCCTCTTTCTTTTCATCAGAATAGCCGAGCTTAAATTTGAGCCTTGAAGTCGGCGTATAGGCCAGAGCAACACTACCCTTTTCTCTCTGGGTTCCAAGGTCTGTTGAATGGGGGATGACAGTGTTATTTAAGAATGTCGCCACATTGGAAAACTGACCAGTCGGGTTAGTAATACTGGTTATCCCTGCATTACCCGATATTGTGTATTCACCGTTTCCCTGGTAATCATAAGGGGTCTTTGCCTTCTCGCTCAGGTTATGGGGTATCTCGTCCCACTCGGCCTCTACACCCCATTTGCCGGCGCCGCCGCCCCTCAACTTTAGGTTCTGGTCGTCCCGGCCTACGTTTGTCCCCTTAAACTCGATATAGCGGCCATTGTCGTTGTCAACCCCCTCCACGCTGAACTTGTAAAGATAGAAGCCGTCTTCTATGTCCCGGTATTCATTGAATTTTGCTGATTCCCCTTCTTTTTCATCCACTGCCTGAACGCCGATCTTTATCTCTCCTGTCGACTCAAATCTTTCTTTTACTTCAACCTTTGCCTCGCCTTCCCCCAGGTCCTTGTCTTCTGCGAAGACAGCGACAGGCGCCAGGGAGACGATAAGGCACGTTATTAACAGCATAATCTTTCTGTACATTTCAGCCTCCTATCTCGTAAATTTAGCCCCTGAGGGGTGGTTAGAGCCGTGGATCCTGCTGTGACAGTTGATGCAACCCTGTCCAAAGAGAGCGCTTTGCCTGTTGTATCTCGGCACGTTGACATGGCCCCCGTACTGATGGCAGTTTGTGCAGAGGAACGGCCCCTTGGAAGTAAGCATCTTTGGGTTGTTTGAACCGTGAGGGTCATGGCAGTTTGAGCAGTTCTCGCGCACAGGCGCATGCTCCCATACGAAAGGCCCTCGCTTCTCCGCATGACAGGAGTAGCATAAGTCATTGACACTGCCTGCCTTGAGCATCTTGGGGTTGCCCGAGCCATGGGGGTTATGGCAGCTTTCGCAGCCCATCTTGCCTTCCCTTACAGGCATATGAGACGATTTAAGTATCTGCCCCTTCTTGTCACTATGGCAGCGCACACATGCCTTTGTCGCATTCTCTGATACGAACAGGGATTTGTCGCTTCTCCTCTCCATCACATAATGACAGTTTACGCACGACACTCCGGTCCTCTGGTGCGGACTTCCCTTCCAGCCGATCTGCATCCCGCCAGTATGACACTGTTCGCATATCATGTTCTTCTGGTTGTGGGATATCTCCCCAAAGGAGACTACTGTGGGCTTTTTATCTGAAGTAAGCAGGCCGGGCGCCTCTGCAAGATGCTTACTCATAGGACCATGACACTTTTCGCAGG
>MGPV01000020.1:23039-55790 GCA_001797615.1 Deltaproteobacteria bacterium GWC2_65_14 | reverse complement strand
TCGAAGGATGGGGGAACCATGGTCTTCGACCTGACCGAAGAACAGCAGATGATCCAGGACATGGCGCGGACCTTCGCGCAGAAGGAGGTCCTGCCGAAGGCCGCCGAACTCGACGAGACCGGCCGCTACCCCGAGGAGCTTGTCCGCCAGATGGCGGAGCTCGGGCTGATGGGGGTCGCCGTGCCGGAGGAGTACGGCGGCGCGGGGATGGACAATATCTGCTACGCCATCGCGATGGAGGAGATCTCGAGAGCCTGCGCCTCGACCGGCGTGATCCTGTCGGTGAACAACTCCCTGGCCTGCGACCCGATCCTCAGGTTCGGCACCGAGGAGCAGAAGGAGAAGTACCTCACACCTCTTGCCTCGGGGAAGAAGCTGGGATGCTTCGGCCTGACGGAGCCCGGCGCCGGGTCCGACGCCGGGTCCCAGAAGACGACCGCCGTCCGCAACGGCGAGCACTACGTGGTGAACGGAACCAAGAACTTCATCACGAACGCCCCCCAGGCCGACAGCTGCGTCCTCTTCGCGATGACCGACCGGGAGAAGAAACACAAAGGGATCACAGCCTTCATCCTGGACATGAAATACGAGGGTGTAACCGTTGGAAAAAATGAGAAAAAAATGGGAATTAACGCATCGGCTACCGCCTCGATCATCCTCGAGGACGTGAAGATCCCGGTGGAGAACCGGCTGGGGCAGGATGGGGACGGGTTCAAGGTCGCCATGCACACCCTGGACGGAGGGCGGATCGGGATCGCCGCCCAGGCGGTCGGGATCGCCCGCGCTTCCCTGGAGGATGCGCTCGCCTACGCAAAGGAGCGGAAGCAGTTCGGACAGCCGATCGCGAACTTCCAGGCGATCCAGTGGATGCTCGCCGACATGGCCACCGAGATCGAGGCGGCGAGGATGCTGATCTACCGCGCCGCGTGGCTCAAGGACCGGAAGGCCCGCCATTCGAAGGAGTCCTCCATGGCGAAGCTCTACGCCTCCGAGACGGCCATGCGCGCGGGCGTCAAGGGGATCCAGATCCACGGGGGGTACGGGTACATCAAGGAATACCCCGCGGAGAGGCACTTCCGGGACGCGAAGATCACCGAGATCTACGAGGGGACCTCCGAGGTGCAGCGGATGGTGATCGCCTCCGCGCTGCTGAAGGACTGAGGATGCCGTGGACTTCACCCTGACGGAAGAGCAGTCCCAGATCCGGGAAATGGTCCGGTCCCTCGCCCGGAAGGAGTTCGCCCCCGGGGCGGCGGAAGTCGACGAGTCGGCGCGGTTCCCGGAAGAGAACATCCGGAAGCTGGCCGAGCTCGGGCTGATGGGGATGCTCTTCCCCGCGGAGTACGGTGGATCGGAGACCGGCGCCGTGGCCTACAGCCTGGCGCTGTCGGAGATCGCCTCCGGCTGCGCCTCCACGGCGGTCATCCTGGCGGTCAGCAGCATGGTGGGGGAGACGATCTGGCGGTTCGGGAACGAGGAGCAGCGGAATCGATATCTCCCGGCGCTTGCCTCCGCGACGGACGGAATCGGCGCCTTCGCGCTGACCGAGCCGGAGGCCGGGTCCGACGCGCAGGCGATCTCCACGACGGCGGTGCGGGACGGAGACTCCTTCGTGCTGAACGGGAACAAGGTCTTCATCACGAACGGGGACCGGGCGGCCGTGACGATCGTCATGGCGGTGACCGGGAAGGGGGACCGGAAGGAGATCAGCGCCTTCCTCGTGGAGGGGGGAGCGAAGGGGCTGACCGTCGGCAAGCCGGAGCGGAAGATGGGGCTGAAAGGCTCCGCCACCGTGTCGCTTGCCCTGGAGGATTGCCGGGTGCCGGACAAGGCCATGCTGGGAAGCCCGGGGGAGGGGTTCCGGATCGCGATGAGCGCGCTCGACGGCGGCCGGATCGGGATCGCCGCCCAGGCCGTCGGAATCGCCCGCGCCGCGCTCGATTCGGCGGCGGCCTATGCGAAGGAGCGGAAGCAGTTCGGGCAGCCGATCTCGGAGTTCCAGGCGATCCAGTTCATGCTCGCCGATTCCGCCACGGAGGTCGACGCCTCGTGGCTGTTGATCTGCCGTGCGGCCTACAGGAAGGAGCGGGGGCAGCCGTTCGGCCGGGAGGCCTCGATGGCGAAGGTCTTCGCCACGGAGGCGGGGAACCGGGCATGCCACAAGGCGGTCCAGATCCTGGGCGGATACGGGTATATCCGGGATTACCCGTTGGAGCGTCACCTGCGGGACATCAAGGTGGCTACCATCTACGAGGGGACCTCCGAGATCCAGCGGATCGTCGTCGCGCGGGACCTGCTGGGGAGACACGGCGCATGACCGCGGGCGCCATCGGCAAAGGGTACATCCAGGTCTACACCGGGAACGGCAAGGGGAAGACGACCGCCGCGCTGGGGCTCTCCCTGAGGGCCGCCGGGCACGGCCTCAGGACCGTCATCATCCAGTTCATGAAAGGGTGGATCGACTACGGAGAGCTCAAAGGGGTGGAGATGCTTTCCCCCTACGTCGAGATCCACCAGGCGGGGAGGGACACCTTCGTCAACCGCGGAAACCCGGACCCGGAGGATGTCCGCCTGGCCCGGGAGGGATGGGAGCTCGCCAGGCAGGCGATCCTCGGGAAGCGCGCCGACATCGTGGTCCTCGACGAGATCAACTGCGCGGTCGATTTCGGGCTCCTTCCCGTCGGGGAGGTCGTCGACCTGCTGCGGAGGAAGCCGGAAGGGATGGAGATCCTGCTGACCGGAAGGGGGGCGCCCCCCGAGTTCCTGGAGCTGGCCGACCTGGTCACGGAGATGCGGGAAGTGAAGCACTACTACGCGAAGGGAGTCGACGCCCGCGTAGGGGTGGAGCGATAAGGAGGGGGATGCCGTGTACGACCGGAAGAAGATGGGGAGCGCATCACAGCGGCGGAAGCGGTGGGAGAAGGAGACGCTCTCCCCCGTTCTGGGAAAATCCCCGGAGCGCCTTTCGAGATTTTCCACCGTCTCCGACGAGGAGATCGCACCGCTGTACGGCCCGGACGACCTCGGGACCTTCGACTACCTGAAGGATCTGTCCTTCCCCGGGGAGTACCCGTACACCCGGGGGGTCCAGCCCTCCATGTACCGCGGGCGCCTCTGGACCATGCGGCAGTTCGCAGGCTACGGATCCGCCGAGGACACCAACGCGAGATTCCGCTACCTTCTGAAGGAAGGGCAGACCGGGCTCTCCACCGCCTTCCACTTCCCCACGCTGATGGGGTACGACTCGGATCATCCGCGGGCCCGCGGAGAGGTCGGCGTCTGCGGCGTGGCGGTCGATTCCCTGAAGGACATGGAGATCCTCTTCCACCGGATCCCGCTGGACCGGGTCACCACCTCGATGACGATCAACGCCCCCGCCGCGATCCTCCTGGCGATGTACATCGCGGTGGCCGAGAAGCAGGGGGTCTCCCCCAAGAAGATCGGCGGGACGATCCAGAACGACATCCTGAAGGAGTATATCGCCCAGCACTCCTGGATCTTCCCCCCCGATCCCTCGATGCGGATCATCACCGACATCATGGCCTACTGCGCCGATCACGTCCCCCGCTGGAACACCATCAGCATCAGCGGCTACCACATCCGCGAGGCGGGATCCACCGCCGTCCAGGAGCTGGCCTTCACGATCGCCGACGGGATCGCCTACGTGCAGGCGGGGATCGAAGCCGGAATCCCCGTGGACAAGTTCGCTCCCCGGCTTTCCTATTTCTTCAACGCCCACATGGACTTCTTCGAGGAGATCGCGAAGTACCGCGCGGCGCGCCGGATGTGGGCGAGGATCATGCGGGAGCGGTTCCGGGCGAAGGACGAGAACTCCTGGAAGCTCAGGTTCCACACCCAGACCGCCGGGGTGACGCTGACCGCCCAGCAGCCCTTCAACAACGTCGTCCGGGTTGCGCTGCAGGGGCTGATGGGCGTGCTCGGAGGGACCCAGTCGCTCCACACGAACTCGATGGACGAGACGCTGGCGCTTCCGTCGGAGCAGGCGGTGACGATCGCCCTGCGGACCCAGCAGATCCTGGCCGAGGAGTCCGGGGTGGCGAACGCGATCGACCCCCTCGGGGGCTCCTTCCTGGTCGAGAGGCTCACGAACGGGATGGAAGAGAAAGCGATGGCCTACATCCAAAAGATCGACGATCTCGGGGGGATGGTCGAGGCGGTCAAGAAGGGGTACCCCCAGCGGGAGATCATCGACGCCTCCTACCACTACCAGCGGCTCCTGGAAAAGGGGGAGAAGAAGGTCGTGGGGGTCAACTGCTACACGATGGAAGGAGAGACTCCCATCCCCCTGCTCAAGATCGACCCGGAGGTCGAACGGAAGCAGGTGGCCCGCACGCGGGAGGTCCGAAGGAAACGAAACGGGAAGCGTGCCGGACAGTGCCTGGATCGGCTGAAGGACGCATCCCGCTCCACGGAGAACCTGATGCCGGTGATTCTGGAAGCCGTGCGGGAATACGTGACCCTGGGGGAGATCTGCGACGCGTTCCGGGAGACCCTGGGGACCTATTCCGACCCGGCGATGTTCTGATCCAAACCAGGGGGGAAACCATGGCGAGCGCTCTCACGCGGACGAAGAGGGGAAGCGGAAAACCGAAACGGAAGGTGCGGATCCTGGTCGGAAAGCCGGGGCTGGACGGTCACGACCGGGGGGCGAAGATCATCGCACGGGCGCTGCGCGACGCCGGGTTCGAGGTGATCTACACGGGACTCCACCAGACGCCGGAGATGATCGTGAACGCCGCCGTGCAGGAGGATGTGGATGCGATCGGGCTGTCGATCCTTTCCGGTGCCCACAACTACCTCTTCCCGAAGGTGGTGGAGCTGCTCCGGGAAAAGAAGATGAGAAACGTCGTGGTCTTCGGCGGAGGGATCATCCCCGACGACGACATCCCGGGTCTGCGGAAGAAGGGGGTGGACCGGGTGTTCACGCCGGGGACCCCCCTGTCGGAGATCATTTCGTACGTAAACGACAAGGTCCGGCCGAGGGCCTGACGGGAAGGGTTCGGGATGCGGACACCACATCAGCGGGGGAGGGTATCGTGAGACCGGTCTACATGGTATCGGGCGGAGTCAGCAAGTTCGAGAAGGCGCGTCCGGACGCGACCTTCCAGAAGATGGTCAAGGAGGCGTTCGACTACGCCTACGGCGACCTTCCGAAGCTCAAGCGGGAGACGATCGACGGCTCGGTCGCCTCCTACTTCTCGGATCACTTCACTCGGCAGCTGATGGCGGGGATCATGGCGACCGACTACCTCGGTCTCTGCCCCAAGCCGAACAAGCGGGTGGAAGGCGGCGGCGCCACCGGGGGGCTGTCCTTCCAGTCGGGGTGGGAGGCGGTGGCCTCGGGACGGATGAACTGCTGCGTGGTCTTCGGATTCGAGACGATGTCCCGGGTCCAGACCTGGAAGGGGAACGAGTTCATCGCGCACGCCTCGGACACGAACTTCGACTACCCCGTCGGCGGTTTCTACTCGGGGTACTACGCGATGATGGTGAACCGGCACATGCACGAGTTCGGCACCACGGTAGAGCAGATGGCGATGGTGTCGGTGAAGAATCACAGGAACGCCTGCTACAACCCGTACGCCCAGAAGCGGCGGAAGCTCACGATCCAGGATGTGCGCGACTCCCAGATGGTCGCCTACCCGCTGACGCTGCTGGACATCTGCGTGATGTCGGACGGGGCGGCGGTCTGCATCCTGACCGACGAGGAGACGGCCTTCAAGCTCACCGACAAGCCGGTCCGGATCAGCGGGGTCGGCACGGGGACCGATTTCATGCGCTTCGCCGACCGTCCGCACGGGAAGGTCATCCTGGCGCCCAACGAAAAGGAGAGCGACTACGGGAAGCTGAAGTACCCCGGCGTCCACTCCTTCCGGGCGGGGCGATCCGCGGGGCTGCAGGCCTACAAGATGGCCGGCATCAAGGACCCGATCCGGGAGATCGACTTCATCGAGCTGCACGACGCCTACACCTCGTCGGAGATCCAGACCTACGAGGACCTGGCGCTCTGCAAGTACGGAGACGGCGGAACGTTCGTCGAGGAGGGGCATCCCTTCCTGCCGCAGATCGACTACGGCCTGAAGCTGAAGAAGAAGGGGACGATCCCGATCAACCCCTCCGGGGGGCTGATCGCCTGCGGGCACCCCGTGGGGGCGACCGGGCTCATGCAGGCCGTGTTCGCCTTCTGGCAGATCCAGGGGAGGATCCGGCAGCACTTCGGCTCGGGGGAACTGCAGTTGAAAAAGGCGGATCGCGGTCTGATCCACAGCCATGCCGGCACGGGGACCTACGTCACCGTGTCGATCCTGGAACGGGGGTGGTAGAGATGGCCAGGAAGACGAAGAATCCGGGAAGGACGCCGTCCTACGACCGGAACGCGAAGATCGAGGAGGTGATGACGGGAACGACGGTCTTCAACGTCCCCTTCCCGAGGGATCTCTCCGACCTGAAGAAGATGTCCCCGATCGTGATCAAGCATCCGTATACCGTCGAGTACCTCCACTCGTACGGCCAGGACTCCCCCTTCTTCGCGGGACTCGCGAACAAGAGGCTCCTGGGCACCCGCTGCGGCGGCTGCCGGTACACCTACGCCACCCCCCGGCTCCACTGCGCGAACTGCGGCAAGGAGACCGACTGGGTGGAGCTTCCCCAGGAGGGGAGGGTCCACACCTTCACCACCTGCTTCTTCGGCAGCGAGGCATTCCTGAAGGAGACCCCGTTCCACCTGGTCCTGGTGGAGTTCGACGGCGCCGACACGCTGCTCCTCGCCCGCCTGATCGGGGTCGAGAACCCGGAGGACATCAGGATCGGGATGAAGATCCGGGCGAAGTTCCGCCGGAACTCGCAACTCAAACCGACCGACGTCTACTTCGTGCCGGCCTGACGCAGGGGACCCATGGATTTCGAGCTGAAACCGGAGCACCGGGCGCTCCGGGAGACGGTCCGATCCTTCGTCGAGAAGGAGGTCCGCCCCCATGCCCGCCGGTGGGACGAGGAGGGGGAGTTCCCGTCCGCCACGGTGGCCCGGCTCGGGGAGCTGGGGCTCCTGGGGGTCATGGTCCCCGAGGAGTACGGCGGGTCCGGGATGGACACGATCAGCTACTCGATCGCGGTGGAGGAGATCGGCAAGGGGGACGGCTCCCTGGGGCTCACCGTCGCCGCCCACAACTCCCTCTGCACCGCCCACATCCTCTCCTTCGGCTCGGAGGCGATCCGGAAGAAGTACCTCCCGGAGCTGGCTTCCGGCAGGATGCTCGGGGCCTGGGCGCTCACCGAGCCCGGGTCCGGGTCCGATTCCCTGAACATGCGGACCCGCGCGGAGTGGAAAGGCGACCGGTGGGTGATCCACGGCAGCAAGATGTTCATTACCCATGGAAAAGTCGGCAGCGTCTATGTGATCCTGGCGGTGACCGACAAGGGAAAGGGACGGGACGGGGTCACCGCCTTCCTCGTGGAGGCGGGAACCCCGGGGCTCTCCACGGGGAAGACGCTCCACAAGCTGGGGATGCGCTCGTCGGACACCGCGGAGCTGGTCTTCGAGGATCTCGAGGTCCGGCCCGGGAGCGTGATCGGAGAGGTGAACTCCGGATTCCGGGACACGATGCGCAACCTCGCGGGGGGGCGGATCTCGATCGCCGCGCTCGCCGCGGGGATCGGGCTCGGGGCGATGGAGGAGGCGATCGCCTACGCGAAGGAGCGGCAGCAGTTCGGCCAGCCGATCGCAAGCTTCCAGGCGATCCAGTGGATGGTCGCGGACGCGGTCACCGAGCTGGAGGCTGCCGACCTGATGACGATGCGGGCGGCCTACCTGAAGGACCGGGGGAAGCCTTACGCCCAGGAGGCGGCCATGGCCAAGCTCTTCGCATCGGAGGCGGCGATGCGGGCGACGATCAAGGCGGTGCAGATCTTCGGGGGATACGGGTACACCCGGGAATACCCCGTCGAGCGCTACATGCGGGACGCGAAGCTTTGCGAGATCGGGGAGGGAACCTCCGAGGTGCAGCGGCTGATCATCGCGCGGCGCCTCATCCGGGGATAGTCGGCCGATGACCGTCGCGGTGAAGGAGATCCTCGCAGGGAACGTCCAGGCGGCCGCCCGCCTGATGCGGGATCTCGACGACGAGATCCCCGCCGCCCACCGCGCCCTGAAGCGGCTCTACCGCCACACGGGAAGGGCCTACATCCTGGGAGTCACCGGGGCGCCGGGCGCAGGGAAATCGACCCTGGTCGACTGCCTCGCCGGGCACTTCCGGCAGCAGGGGAAGACGATCGGGATCGTCGCGATCGACCCGACGAGCCCCTTCACCGGGGGCGCGATCCTGGGCGACCGGATCCGGATGCAGAAGCACGCGCTCGACGACGACGTCTTCATCCGGAGCCTCGCCACGCGGGGCCACATGGGCGGCCTCTCCAAGTCCACCATCGACATCGTGAACGTGATGGACGCGATGGGCAAGGAGGTCATCCTCATCGAGACGGTGGGGGTGGGGCAGGACGAGGTCGAGATCGTCAAGGTGGCGCACACGAACCTGGTCCTGGTGGTCCCGGGGCTGGGCGACGACATCCAGGCGATGAAGGCGGGGATCCTCGAGATCGCGGACATCTTCGTCGTGAACAAGGCCGACCGCGACGGGGCCGACAAGACGCGCCGGGAGCTCGAGACGATGGTCTCCATGAACGACTACGGGGAGGGGGACTGGAGGCCGACGGTCCTGCCGACCGTCGCCCCGGAGGGGATCGGGGTGGAGGCGCTCATGGAGGAGGTGGAGCGTCACCGGAACCATGTCTCCCGCGAGGAGAACCTGTCCCGCTACCGTCTCGGGAAGGCGGAGGTGGAGCTCCACGAGATCCTCCGGAAGAAGCTGTTCGAGAAGGCGGTCGCGGATCTGCGCGGCCACGGCCTCCTCGAGTCGCTCGTCCGGGACATCGCCGAGAAGAAGCGGGATCCCTACACGGTCGCCGAGAAGGTGATCGACCACCGGTTCGAGCACCGTTTCCTCGAGGCGGAATCGAAAGGGTCGGGGAAGCGGGGGAGGGGGAAGTGAGGATCCGGAGGGAGGGAGAGGTCGAGTACCGGTTCGAGCACCCGGACGATTTCCGCAGGCATGTCCGCGACCGAAGGAGCCGGAAGCCGGAGCCGAAGCTCCGCACGGCCCGGGAGGCGGTCTCCGAATTCGTGGCGGACGGCGACTACATCGTGTACGACTTCTCCAGCCTGACCCGGGGCCCCCAGTCGCTGATCCGGGAGGTGATCCGGCAGCGGAAGAGGGATCTCTGGATCGGGGCGGAGTTCACCCTCCACGAGTCGGCCCTGCTGACCGGCGCGGGATGCGCGACCCGGATCGACGTCGGGTTCCTCGGGTACGGGAGCTACATCGGACAGGCGGTCTGCGACGGCCGGCTCAAGGTCTACGACTGGACCAACGGCGGCCTCGCCCTGCGGATCCTCGCGGGGGCACGCGGGGTGCCGTTCCTTCCGACCCGGGACCTGCTTGGCTCGGACAACCTGGCCGTCTCGGCCGCGAAAGTCATCGAGGACCCCTATACCGGGCTTCCGGTCGCGCTGGTTCCGGCGCTCAACCCCGACGTCGCCTTTCTCCATGCGCACCAGGCCGACCGGTTCGGCGACTGCCGGATCTTCGGTACGAACCTGTTCGCCCTCGAGGCGGCAATGGCGTCGAAACGGGTCATCGTCTCCGCGGAGGAGATCGTCGATCCCGACGAGTTCCGGAAGGACCCGATGCGGACCACCATCCCCTACTTCCTCGTGGACGCGGTCGTCCACGCCCCCTTCGGCGCCTACCCGGGGGCGATGCCGGCCCGGTACGAGATCGACCTCCCCCACGTCGACCGGCTGAACGGGATCCGCACCGAGGAGCAGATGCAGGCCTACCTCGAGGAGTGCGTCTACAGCGTCGCCGACCACGACGAGTTCCTCGACAAGCGCGTCGGGGCGGCGCGGATGCGGGAGCTCCGGGAAGCCGCCACCATCGTCGAGGGGTACCGGTGAGCCCCAGCCGCCGGCTTCGCCGCCTCGGAGGGGGGCTTCGCTTCGCCCGCCCTCCGCCCGCGGATCATTCTTTTTATCTCCGCTCATCCCCCCTCCTGCGGCTGCTGCGCCGTCGACCGCGGCCCCGGCCAGCGGGGACCCGCGGCGATGCGGGGGGAATGAGAGGAGGGCGGTGATGGCGCGGACGGTAGAGTTCACCGACACGGAGTTCATGATCGCGCAGGGGGCGAGGCTCCTCGAGGACGGGAAGTCGTTCTTCGTCGGCTGGGGGATCCCGCAGATCGTGGCGATCCTCGCCCAGAAGCTCTACGTCCCCAACGTGATCCAGCTCTTCGAGTTCGGGGCGATCGGGCCGCAGTCGATCCTTCCGTTCGTCCGGGGAACGATGGGGGGGCCCCAGAACACCTACCGGTCGCTGCAATGGCTGAACATGAACTGGGCCTTCGCCTACTCCGCGTCCGGCTACATGGACTACGGGATGCTGGGCGCGCTCCAGGTCGACCCCTACGGGAACATCAATTCCACCTACCTCGGCGGCTCCTACGAAAGACCGCACCGGCGGTTCGCCGGAAGCGGGGGGGGAAACCAGGTCGCTTCCCACTGCTGGAGAACGATCATCGTCATCAAGCACGAGGGGCGCCGGTTCGTTCCCCGGGTGGAGTTCCTGACCTCCCCGGGGTACCTCACCGGGCCGGGCGCCAGGGAGAAGGCGGGGCTTCCCGCGGAAACCGGCCCCTACCGGGTCGTCACCTCCAAGGCGCTCTTCGGCTTCGACAAGGATTCCTGCGAGATGACCCTGCTCGGCGTTCTTCGGGGGATTCCGGTCGAGGAGGTGACCCGCGACATGGGCTTCGCCCCCCGGATCTCCCCGGATGTTCTGGAAATCCCGCCTCCCACGGAGGAGGAGCTTCGGCTCCTCCGGGAGGAGATCGACCCTTCCCGGGTCGTCATCCGGGGAGAGAGGATGACCGCCGCCGTCTGAACGGCGTCTCCGGGCGGACTGCTTTCCGCCGGCTTCCCACCGGCCGGGCCGATGCTATAATGGAATGCCATGTCCCGGAAAGTCTACATCGAAACCTTCGGCTGCCAGATGAACGAGGTCGATTCGGCCCGCATCGTTTCCCTCATGATTGCGGAGAAATACGAGGCCACCCGGGTCCTTTCCGAAGCCGACCTCGTGCTGCTGAACAGCTGCAGCATCCGGGAGAAGGCGGACCGGAAGATCTACAGCGCACTCGGCCGGCTTCGCCGTTGGAAGGGGAGCCGTCCCGGACGCCTGATCGCCGTGGGGGGCTGTCTGGCCCAGCAGGAAGGGAAAACCCTCAAGGAAAAGGCTCCGCATGTCGATATAGTATTCGGGACGCACAATATCGCCCGGCTGCCCGAACTGGTCCGTTCGGCCGAACGGCGGGAATCTCCCGTGGCGGTGGATCTTACCGGAGACACCGGGCACTGGGAGGTCCTTCCGTACCACGCGAAAGGGACCGCGAGCGCCATGGTGACCATCATGCAGGGGTGCGAAAACTACTGCGCATACTGCATCGTTCCCTTCGTGCGAGGTCCGGAGATCAGCCGCCCCCCGGCCGACGTGCTCGCGGAAGTGGGAAAACTGGCGGAGCGGGGGATTCCCGAGGTGCTGCTGCTGGGGCAGAACGTGAACTCCTACGGAAGGAAGGAAGGGGGGGTCGGCTTCCCGGAACTGCTCCGGAGGATCTCCCGGGTTCCCGGTGTCCGCAGAATCCGGTTCATCACGTCCCACCCCCGGGACCTCGATGCGGAGACGATCGGGCTTTTCTCGGAGATCGAGGCCCTTTGCCCGCATGTCCACCTCCCCCTCCAGTCGGGGTCGGACCGTGTTCTCGCCGGCATGGGAAGGGGATACACGCGGAAGGAGTACCTCGGGAAGATCGACGCCCTGCGCATGGCCAGACCCGGGATCGCCTTCTCGTCCGATTTCATCGTGGGGTTCCCCGGCGAGACCGAGGAGGATTTCGCCCGGACCCTCGAAGCGATGGAGGAGGTCCGGTACGATTCCGCCTTTTCCTTCCGGTTTTCACCCCGCCCCGGGACACGGGCGGCGCGGATGGACGGGGCCGCAACGGCCGCCATGGCGGGGGAGCGGCTGAACAGGCTCCAGGAACTCCAGGCGAGACACACCCGGGAGCGCCTCGGTCGGGTCGTGGGGACGGTAACGGAAGTGCTCGTGGAGGGGAACAGCGCGAAGGATCCTTCCCGCCTCTGCGGCCGCACATCCTGCTACAAGACCGTGAACTTCACCCCGGATCCCGGGGGGAACGGGCTGTTCCGCCGCGTCGAGATTCGGAGCGCCGGAACCCACACCCTTTCGGGAGTGGAAGGAGGCGCATATGGTTAGGGAAATGCGCGTCATCGGGATCACGATCGACCCGGTCACCCAGTCTCCGATCGTGATTCTGAGGGACAAGGAGAACCTGAACACTCTCCCGATCTGGATCGGGATCCTCGAGGCGAACTCGATCGCAGTCGCCCTCGAGAAGCTTTCCTTCCCCCGCCCGATGACCCACGACCTGTTCAAGAATCTGCTCGAGCAGATCGGGGTGCGCCTGCTCCGGATCGAGGTCACCGACATCCGGGAGAACACCTACTACGCCGCCCTCCACATGGAGGCGGGGGGGAAGCCGGTCGTCGTCGATTCCCGGCCCAGCGACGCGATCGCGATCGCCGTGCGGATGGGGGTCCCGATCATGGTCCGGGACCAGGTGCTCGAGAAGGCGCTGAAGACGGACTCCCCGGCGGGGGCCGAGGGGGAAAAGGACAAGTGGTCGGAGCTGCTGGAGAAGATGGACCCGGAAGACTACAGCAAGTACAAGATGTGAGCGGCCAGCCGTGGACGTTTCCCGGATACTGGTCGTCCAGGAGGAGGCGGATCCCTCCCGGGAGCTGCGCCTCATGGCATTCGGGAACCCCGTGGAGTTCGAGTTCCGCACCTCCGGCCAGATCTGCTCGGATCAGGCCGACCTGTCGCGGTACGACGCCGTCGTGGCCTCCCTCGACTGCGAGCAACGCGCGCTGATCGAATCGATCCGCGGGAAGTCGGAGTCGTCCCCCCCCGTGTTCCTCTTCCGGTCGGAGCCGCCTCTCCAGGAGGTGGCCCGATGGGTGGCCTGGACCAAATCCCAGGAGGGGGAGGACCCGGCCGTCACGGTCCGCCTTCTCTCCGAGAGCGTCGAGTACTACTCGCTGGCCTCCCTCTACCAGCAATGCCTGAAGATCATGTCCTCCCAGGACGAGGAGAAGCTGTTATCCCACATCACGGAGACCTTTTCCCACGAGCTGGGAGTGGAGAGCTGCGTCATCTGGCTCGCCTCCTCCACGGACTCAGACGAGATGATGATCGCCTCCGTGCGGGGGCTGATCGCCATCGACCGGGAAGGATCGCGCTTCTTCCTGTCCCAGAGCGGGTTCGCGGAAAAGGCGCTGCTGGGCGACCCGTTCTTCGAGGATGCGCAGGTTGCCGGGAACAGCCGGACCGGATCGAGGACGGAGCAGCATCTCTACGTTCCGCTGATGCACCGCGAGAAGCCGATCGGAATGGTGAAGCTGGGCGCGAAAACCGACCGGAAGTCGTTCCGGGAGCGGGATCTCTACGTCTCGAAGATCATCGGGGGGTACGCCGCCGCCTCCTGGAGGAACGTGCACCGGCTGACCCGGATGGAGAAGGTTTCCCTGAGGGACCCGGAGACGCGGGCCTACTCGATGGCCTTTCTCACCGACTATTTCCAGAAGGAGCGGTACAAGGCGGGGAGGTTCCGCCGGCCGCTCTCCCTGGTCTTCATCGTCCTGGAGAACTACTCCGCTCTCATGGAGCAGACCCGGGAGAGCATGGTCGCCGCGGGGCTGACCGAGATGGTCGCCGCGGCCGGCAAGGTGCTGCGGGATTCCGACCTGATCGCCCGCGTGGAGGCGAACCGGTTCTGCGTGGTCCTTCCGGAGACCGACTCCTTCGGAGCGCTGCTGGCGGCCCGCCGGCTCCGGAGGGCGATCCGGGAGAAGGGGAGGATCCAGCACCACGGGGCCGACTACGCCTTCGAGCCGTTCTTCATGACCGCGACCTTTCCGAGGGACGGAAAGGAGCTCCGGGAGCTGTGGCGCTGCTGCGAGGAGAAATATCAGCAGCAGCGGAAGAGTCCCTACCACCGGATGCACCTGGCGGAAAAATCGCTGTGGAACTCCTTCGACGCACTCGTGGGGAAGCGGGAGTACTACGACCTGCTCCGGAAGGGGAAGGAGGTTCCCTACTTCGCGAGGATCCGCCGGCTCCTGGGACGGAACGGGCACCTCTTTCTCGACCGGCTGACCTACCTCCGCATGCTGGAGTCGATTGCGCAGGACATGGCGTTTCTGAACGGCAGCCGGGGGCTCGTCATCGCGGCGGGGCCTCGCCCCGAGATCTACAAGCAGATCTTCTTCTCCTTCGGAACACAGGGAGGGCCGGGGAGGAACATCTACATCGTGGGGCGGGGAGGAAGCACCCGGTTCGACGCGAAGAATCTCCTCTACGTGACGGCGGAGGACGACCGTCTGACCGCCCGGTCGATCCTCCTGTTCCTGAAGGAGAACGGCTCCTACGGGCTTTTCACGGAGGAGCACGGCGACGAGGTCTTCGGATTCAACACGACCGACGAGGTCCTGGTCGACTCGATGATGGAGAAGGTCCAGACTCTCTACCACCTCCAGGGAAACTTCTAGGCGCCCCCGGGGACAGCCACGGTGCGAGGGGAAAACCGGATGCAGGTGACCACGGCGACGAAGCAGGTGCTGCTGGCCGACCCGGGAGATTCCTCCCGGAAATACCTGGCCGCGCTGCTCCGGGAGAAGGGGTTCGAGGTGGTCGAAGCGGGCGACGGGAGCAAGGCGCTGGCCGAGACGCTCCTGCGGAAGCCCGACATCCTCCTCGTCGACATGGGCCTCCCCGTGCTGGGCCCGGAGCGGCTCGTCCAGATCCTGCGCACGAACCCGAACACGAAGGCGATCCCCATCTTTTTCATCAGCGACACGGAAAAGAGCATCCCCGGCTTCCGGGCCGGGACGGACGATTTCATCCGCAGGCCCTTCCACGGCGAAGAGGTGATCCTCCGGATCCAGCGTGCCCTCTACCGGGACGCCACCGAGGACCCCTTCGCGGGCGACTCGGAGATCAGCGGGAGCCTCTCTCAGATCTTCCTCCCCGACCTCTGGCAGATGCTCTCGCTGAACGTGAAAAGCGGCGTGATCCAGGTGGAAGGGGAGGGGATGGCCGGATCGGTCTACATCGAGCGGGGGGAGATCGTCTCGGCGGTGACCCAGAACATCTTCGGAGAGAAGGCCCTCTACCGCCTGATCTCCCTGAAGGAGGGGAAGTTCCGGTTCGTTCCGGGAACGGTGGAGATCCGCAGGACGATCCACACCTCGAGCCAGCAGGCGATCATGGAGGGGCTGCGGCACTTCGACGAGATCCGGAACCTGAGCGCCGAACTTCCCTCCCCGAACGATTCGGTCCTGCTGGTCCCGAACGTCCGCGAGGTATCCGGAGGGGTCGGCGCCGTGCGGGAGGTGCTTCTCCTCGCGGAGTTCTGCACCCGGGTCGGGGATATCGTGAACAACTGCAGCTACCCGGACCTCGTGGTCTACGAGACGCTGCTCGACCTGAAAAAGCGGGGCGTACTGCGGATCGGGCCCTTCGAGGCCCTCCCGCCCAAGAGCGAGTTCCTGCCGCCGGACGACCTGGCCCGCCTGCGGACCCGGATGGAGGAGAGGGGGGGATTTTCCGAGAGCCATGTCGGGCGCGTCGTGTTCTTCCTCCCCGACCCGGCGCTCCTGGAGGGGGTCGTTCTCGCGTTGGGGCAGTTCCGGGAGTTCGAGGTCGACACGACGTTCTTCTCCCTGCGGCGGAAGGAGGGGGCTCCGATCGGAATGTTCGGCAAGCTCAAGATCGGGGAGGGCTCCAGCCTCCGCCTCTACGCGTTTCCCTACATCCGGTCCACCTCTCCGCTCTGGTACGCCCTCGCCCCGAGGCCGATCGGAATCATCGCGTTCCTCAAGGACGAGGTTTCCAGCTCCCTCGAGGGGCTGCTCGCCGTCTCCGACTACACCCGGGGGGCGGAGGCCCGCGTGGTCCTGGCCATCATGGGGAAGACCTTCACGAATTTCGGGCTGGGGGAGAACACCTTCCGGCTTTTCCAGAAAAGGGTCGAGGCGCTCGGCTGCGACCTGAAGGTCCAGGAGATGGAACAGCTCTCGGCGGCGGAGATCCGGGAGTCGCTGGGCCAGGTCGTCCGGCAGTCGCTCGGGGATCTCCGGGGCTGATTCCGCGGCTGCGGCCCCCCCACTTCAGGAATTCGCTTTCCATATAGATCGGGACACTCCGCTGGGATACAATACCCGATCGCACTCGCACACGAACGCGACCGAGGGAGGCCGGACCGGATGGCCGAAAAGATCAGGTACACCCGGAAGGACCTGAAGGGGCCCGACGAGTTCATCTCGACCCTGGGAAAGGGCACCGCATGGGCCCGCGAGAACCGGGGGAAGATGGTCGCCGCGGTCGTCGTCGTCGTGCTGGCCCTCGCGGGTGTACTCGGCACCCGCGCCTACCTCCTCTGGCAGGACCAGAAGGCGGCCAAGGACCTTTGGCCCCACCTGAACCGGGCGAGAGAGCTGGTGCAGAACCCGCGGGAGGTGGACCCGGAGAAGCTGATCCGCCTCGAGCAATTCCTGAATGGTTACGTCAACATGCACCCCGGAGCCAAGACCACCGTCTTCGCACGCTACTACCTCGGGAGCATCGCCTACCTCCGCGGGGAGTACGAGGTGAGCGCCGCGCAGTTCCGGTCCGCCATCGGCCTTTATCAGAAACAGGACACCGTGATGGAATTCCTGGCGCGGGAAGGGTTGGCCCAGGCTCTCGAGGCGAAGGGGGACATCCACGGTGCGCTCGCCGCCTACCGGGACGCCGCCTCCCACGCGAAGGGGGAGCTTCGGACCCAGCCATGGATGGGGGAGGCTCGCATGCTGGCCGGCATGGGGAAGAAGGCGGAAGCCGCCGAGGTATTACGCCGGATCCTCCAGGAGAACCCGGATTCCCCCATGCGGGAGTATATCGAGGTCCGACTTTCCCAGGCCGGGTAGCGGACGGAAGGGCTGCAGGTGAAGCTCCGTCTCTGCTTTCTCTGGCACATGCACCAGCCGTACTACAAGGACCCGGAGACGGACGCCTACATCCTCCCCTGGGTCCGCCTCCATGCGGTCAAGGATTACGTCGCCCTCCCGAGGATCTTCCGGAGATTTCCGAAGGTCCGGCACACCTTCAACCTCGTCCCGTCCCTGCTCGTGCAGGTGCGCGATTACGTGGAGCATGGGGCCGAGGACCTCTTCCTGTCCGTTTCCCGGAAAAACGCCCTCGACCTGACACGCGAAGAGGAGTTGTTTCTGTTGAGAAACTTCTTCTCCGCAAACCCGGGAACCATGATCCTTCCCCATCCCCGGTACGCCGAGCTGTTTAACCGGCGGGATGCGGCGATACGCGCGGTCGGGAGGGGGGCCACCCCCGGAGGGTTCGGGGCGTCGGAATACACGGACCTTGCGACACTGTTCAACCTGGCCTGGATCCACCCGCTCCATCGGGAGGAGGACGGGGAGCTTGCACGCCTCTACCGGAAAGAAGGAGGGTTCACCGAGAGGGAGAAGACCCTTGTGCTCGACCGGCAGATCGAGATCATGGGGTCGGTCATCCCGGAATACCGGCGGCTGGTCGGGCAGGACGGCGGCGAACTTTCCTCTTCCCCCATGTATCACCCGATCCTTCCCCTGCTGATCGACAGCAGGGCGGCGCAGGACGCGCTTCCCGGGGCGCAGCTTCCTTCCCTCCCGTTTTCCTACCCCGAGGATGCGCTGGAGCAGTTACGGAAGGGGAGGGAGGTGTTCCGCGGCTTCTTCGGGCGCGACCCGGCCGGGCTGTGGCCGCCGGAAGGGTCGATCAATCCGGCGGCGATGGAACTGGCGGCCGGCATGGGATACCGGTGGGCGGCGACGGATGAGATCCTGCTGGCGAAGGCGACAGGAAAAGCGGTGTACCGCGATTTCGATGGAGTTCCCCAGGATCCGGGTTGGCTCTACCGGCCCTACGCCGCCTCCACGCCGTCGGGGGAGATTTCGCTCCTGTTTCGCGACCACCACCTCTCCGACCTGATCGGGTTCGAGTATTCCCGCTGGGGCCCGGTGGACGCAGCAAACAATTTCGTCAACATAATCAGCAAGATATATAGTAAATTATCATCCATCGATTATGCTTCCCGCAAGGAGTCCTACGTCGTGCCGGTCATCCTGGACGGGGAGAATGCCTGGGAGTATTTCCCGGACTCCGGGGAGGCGTTCCTCTCGGCGCTGATGGACCGCCTCGGATCCCTTTCGCCGGCCATCGAGTGCATCCCCGTGACGGAGGCGATCGAGCGGAGCGGCGAGCCGGAGCCGCTTCCCGGGATTCCGACCGGGTCCTGGATCGACGGGACTTTCTCCATCTGGATCGGCCACCGGGAGGACCATGAGGCCTGGGACATGCTTTCCCGGGCCCGGGCCCTCTGGCAGCGGCACTACGAAAAGGCGAAGCGGTCCGGGATCGAGCTGCCGGAGTCGCTCGCCGCGGCGCGCGAACATCTGCTCGTGGCGGAAGGGTCGGACTGGTGCTGGTGGTACGGGGAGGAGCATTTCACCCCGCACGGACCGGAATTCGACCGTCTCTTCCGGAAACGGATCAAGGCGGCATACCGGGAGCTGGGCGAAACTGCGCCGGATTCGCTCGACATCCCGATCGTGCGCCCGGACAAGATCCCCTCCGTGAAGAATTTTCTTCCCAGTCCCAGGGGATATATCCGGCCGCGGATCAACGGGAAGCTCACCTCCTATTTCGAATGGAGCATTGCGACCCGATATGTTCCGGCTCCCGAGTTCGGGACGATGCACAGGTCCGGAACCGCCGCGATGACCTGTCTCCATTACGGATTCGACGAGTCGACCCTGTATTTGCGGATCGATCTGCACCATCGCATCTTCGAGCCGCCCGCAAATCCCGTGGAGCTGGAGTTCCTGTTCCCGGGGAAGAACCGGAAAGTCCACCTCCTGCTGTATCCCGCGGAGAAGGCAGTCCGGTGTGCCATCGGGGCGATCGGAGAGGTCCTGTCCGAAAAACCTGCCCCAACGATGCCGGACGCGTTCAAGGCCGCCTTTCACAAGGTGCTGGAGCTGGGAATTCCGTTCCGGGAGCTGGGATGCGAGGGGGAGAACCAGATCGGGTTCTTTCTCACGATCCGCCCGCAGGGGTCGGTAGGAGAGAGATACCCGACCTACGGGCAGTTCACGGCGGATCTCCCGGGGAGCGATTTCGAGGAGCGGATGTGGGAGGTTTAACGTCTGATAATGTATATTATGTCAAATAAGAGGTCGGAGCGGCTACTTTCCGTTCTTTCTCGCAAGGACGAATTTCCATCCCATAAACAGTGGACTCACCTTCTTCACGAGATTCCGGCTCCATTCCCGTACGAGAGGAATCCGCTCGATATAGGAAACCTTCGGAAATATTCCTGCGGACTGGGCCGGGATGCTCAGGAAATCGAACAGAAATTCCTCTGCGATTTCAAACCGATAATCGAATTCCGAGGACTTGAACCCCTTCTGTGCCTTCAGGCAGTCCATCAGTTCCGGGTAGGAAACCGCTCCATACCGGTAGGAACCTCCCGGGTAGGCGACTTCCACGGCATCTCTCCCCTTTCCGTCGAACAGGCCGTCGTAATAGCTGATCGCAAGGCATCCGCCCGGAACGATCAGCCGGCTGGCCTGCGAAATCGACTCCTGAAAATTCGGGAGAAGAAAAATGGAGGCGGTATAGAAGACGGCGTCGAACGCCTCGTGGAAATACTCGGATAGACGCTCTGCGTCGCCCCGGACGAAGTAGATCTTTTCCTGCCCTTTGCACCGCTCCCTCGCCTTGAGCAGCATCGACCCGGAGATGTCGATCCCGTAGATGACCGGCGGCGACTCGAAAGAGTTGTGGATCGATATCGTGGAGATCCCCGTCCCGCACCCCACGTCGAGTACCCTGCACGGGGAAAAAGGGGCGTTCAGCTCGCACAGCTTCTTCGTGAGCGTTTCGAACAGACGATGCTTCGCCTCGAACGTATCGTAGATCGGGGCGCTCTGATCAAAATTCCGCTCTACCGCCTTCTTGAACCGACTTTTGAAATCATTTTGTTTTCCCAATAGATATCCCTATACTTTCTCCATCGGATCAAAGAGCTTCCGGTATTCCTCCAGGACATACCGATCCGTCATCCCCGCGATATAGTCGCACACCACCCGCTTCTTTCCTTCCTGGTTCATCCTGGCAAAGATGTGGGGGGGAAGCTGCTGCGGACGTTCGCAGTATGTCTGAAACAGCTCGCCGAGGATTCTTCGAGCCTTCTGCTCCATCCGCATCACCCGGTAATTCCCGTACATGTTCTCCAATAGGTATTTCTTTAATTCCATGTTCTTATCCTTCATGTTCTCATCAAAGGAAACACACTTATTCCTGCAATTCCTCCCATCCTCGACCGACTGGATCCCCTCCCGCTTCAGTCGCTCGTCCGTGGCATGAATCAGGTTGCGGGATAGGGCGGATATCATGAATGATATCGAGCGGGAACGTAATATATCCTCATCTATTGCAGTATATTCATTCCGAACGAACCGGACCGCTTCCTTCCAGAGCGGAACCGATTCCATCCCGGAAACCGAGAGCATTCCGGAACGGATCCCGTCGTCGACGTCATGGTTGCTGTAGGCGATCTCGTCGGAGATATCGGCGACCTGCGCTTCCAGGGTGGGAAACCCGGGAGAGTCGAACTCATCCACGGAGGGAGGATCGTCGTACTGGGAGCTGTGCTTGCAGATTCCCTCGCGGACCTCAAATGTGAGATTCAGCCCGTCGAAATCGGGATACCGCTTCTCGAGCAGGTCGACCACCCGGAGACTCTGGAGGTTGTGCTCGAACCCCCCCTCCCCTTCCATCAACTCGGCCATTCTCCGCTCTCCCGCGTGCCCGAAGGGGGTGTGGCCGAGGTCGTGGGCCAGCACGATCGCCTCCGTGAGATCCTCGTTCAGGCGGAGGGCGCGGGAGATCGACCGGGCGATCTGGGAGACCTCGATCGTGTGCGTGAGCCGGGTCCGGTAATGGTCCCCTTCGTGGTTCACGAACACCTGGGTCTTGTACTCCAGCCGTCGGAAGGCAGCCGAGTGGATGACGCGGTCCCTGTCCCGCTGGAAGACGGACCGGAAAGGATCCTCCGGCTCAGGGTGTCTCCTCCCCCTCGTCTCGCAGCTCTTCACGGCATAGGGAGCCAGTCGCGCAGCCTCCTGGCGCTCGAATTCCGCCCGGTCAAGCATGCGCCTTCACGACAACCCGGTTTTTTCCGGAATGTTTCGCCAGGAAGGCCGCCTCGTCGGCGTACCCCACCATGAGGTCCTCGGAGGCGGCTCCCGCATCCGAGGTGTAGATGCCGATGCTCACCGTCAGGTGGACCGCTTCCCGCCCGTTCTGCAGGAAAACGTGCGACGCAACCTCGGTCTTGATCCGCTCGGCCAGCATCTGGGCTCCGACGGGAGACGACTCCGGAAGGATGATCCCGAACTCCTCCCCTCCGTACCTCGCCACGATGTCGGTGGCCCGGACGCACTGAATCAGGAGGCCCGCGATCGTCCTCAACGCCCGGTCCCCGGCCATGTGACCGTGCAGGTCGTTGAACCGCTTGAAGTCGTCGACGTCGATCATGAGAAGGGAAACGGCGTGGGAATAGCGTCGCGCCCGTTCCAGCTCCCTCCGGAGGGCTGCATAGAACTCCCGGTGGTTCGTCAGGCCGGTAAGCCCGTCCGTCACCGACATGATCCGTGTAGTTTCATACAACTCCGCGATGTCGAGCGCCAGCGCCGCCTCGTCCACAAGGGAGACGATGGATGCGGTCGCCTCGAGACCGATGGGGCGGGAGCCGTTGCTTTCCCTGGCCACCACGATCGCGGGGACGGCGAACATCTCGCACCGTGCGCACTGCCGTCTCTGATTGTCCAGCGCTTCCGGATCCCGGGCCGCCTGACGCGGACCTCCCTCGATCCAGCAGCGCGGCTTTTCCACCAGGTATGCGGAACACTGGAGGCTGTTGAAACTCTTTCCCTCCGAACTTTTCCGGATCCCCTTCCGGAACACGGGAACGAGAAGAGAGGATCCTTCCCCCAGCACTCTCCGATCTTGATCGGTATGCCGGTGCTCCCCGAGCGAGGAGACCAGGAGCGGGGTTCCGCTCCACAGGGTACGCGCCAGAAGGGAGTCCTCGTCCCAGCAGGGGATGGACACCTGCTCTCCCCCGCCCCGGGCGGAGTCTCCCCGGAAGAAGAGGTTTCCTCCCGGGTCCCGGATCCCCAGGATCGTCCCGGGGAAGCCGAGGCCGTTCCGGATCCCCAATACGAGCGCATCGAGCACCTCATCATGGCGAAGCGACTGGAGCATCCGCTTCGTGACCCGGTGGTGTGTGAGAAGATCCTGATGGGCTTCGGTGGCTATCCGGATCTCCTCCCGGAGGGAGTCGACGGAAACCGCCTCCGACCCGCTCCCAACTCTCTCCTCCCGATGCCGGTGAAGCAGCTCCGAGGCGGCCATTGCCGCTGCCTGGAGGGAAATCGTTTCCGGAGATCCTTCCACGTGGGCCTTCACCGAATCGGAGAGCATCCTGGCGGCACGAACGGTGACGAGGAGGTGGGACCGGAGCAGGAGGAGGAGGACCCCGGTGCCTGCCCCGAAGAGGGCGACCGCAAGGCGCAGCGCCACGGATCCGGTTCCCGACGCAGCCACGACCCCCATCCCCGCGGAGGCTGCGAGCAGCACGACCCCGCCCCAGAGAAGGCTTTTCTCGTCCCGGCCGAAGCCGCGGTTCCCCACTCCGGACTCCCCTTTTCGGAATCGTCTCACTCCCTTAATACTTTACGCCATCGGAGCCGAAAAGTTTAGAAAGCGGTTGCCTTTTCGGGAAAAAAACCGCTCCTTCGTGCCGGAATTTCGATCAGGTGAGCAGCAGCCCCCGGAAGTAGGCGGCCAGGCTCCGCGCGGCGACGATCCCCGAAGCCTTCCATCCGAGGTAGGCATCCGCCGCGCCCCGCCACCCTTTCGAGGCCCCGGGGGCGAGCAGGCAGGGAATCCAGAGCAGAAGAAAGAGCAGGATCACCCCCGCGGAGAAGATCCTTCCGCTCCGCGTGAGGTCCGGCTGCGCGTGGAAAAACCCTTCCGCCGAAAACACCAGGTGCATCGTGAAGAGAAACGCCGCGAAGACCAGGTAGATGTCCGGAACCCAGGTAGAGGCGTTGCGGAAGATCTGGGCGGAGGCTGCTGCGGCCAGGCAGTAGAGGGGAACGGTGTAGGGAGCCAGGTCGATCATCACGTTCGTCCGGTCCATCACCACCTTTCCGCCGGTCCTCGTGGAGATCTGGAACTGGTGAATCCTTCGGAAGAAGAGCTTCGCCACGACCAGGTGGGAGAATTCGTGCCCCCACAGGTAGAACCGCTCCGGCTTCCGCAACAGGAAATGGAAGAGCAGGTAGACAGACGCCCCGCAGAGGATCAGCCATCCCTCCTCCGGCGAAACGATCCTTCCCGCCTGTGAGGGGAAGGTGTAGAGAAGGATCCCGTCGGCCAGGAGGAGCGGGATTCCCACGATCGTAAAGAGGAAAACCCTCACCGGATCTCCCGGAAATAACAGAAACCGTATTCTATTCCGGATCCGGGCATCCCGGCCCGTGTGGCATTACAAACTGGTTTACAAGGGTATAACGGTATGTTATTTCTTTTATCGAAGATGCCGCAGAAAACGAAAACCGGAAAGGTTTCCAGCCGAGTGGACAACCTTCCTAATATCCTGAAGACGCGCGACCTGGCCGTTCTGCTCGACATGAGCCCCGATGCCGTCAACGATCTGGCCCGCAAGGGGATCGTCAAGGGGTACAAAAGCGGCAACCAATGGCGATTCCGCCGGAAGGACATCGAGAGATACCTCGGCAGGGAGGGAAGAAAGATGGCGCCCCCGGGGTGACTCGAACACCCGGCAAACGGTTTAGGAAACCGTTGCTCTATCCGCCTGAGCTACGGGGGCACTTCCCCGGCGTCGACTCTCCCGGCCCACCGCCTATTCCGAAAATTTGATCAGGGAAAACACTTTTTTCCCCTTGAGCTTTCCCCGTCCGTTCAGATCCGTCAATTCCGCGAGGAAGCAACATTCTACAATATCCGCCTGCAGCCGGGTCAGCAAATCCACCACCGCCGCCACCGTGCCCCCGGTCGCGAGCACGTCGTCCGCGATCACGACCTTCATCCCGGGGCGGATCGCGTCCGCGTGGATCTCCAGGCGGTCCTTCCCGTACTCGAGGTCGTAGGAGGCCGAGACCGTCTTGTACGGGAGCTTTCCCGCCTTCCGGACCAGGATGACGCCGACGCCCAGCTTGTAGGCCAGCGCCGCCCCCATCACGAATCCCCTCGCCTCGATCCCGACGACCGCCTCGATCCTCTTGTCGAAATGCCGGTGCGCCAAAAGGTCGATGGCTCTCTGGTACGAGGCGGGGTCGGCCAGAAGCGTCGTGATGTCCTTGAACTGGATCCCCTTGATCGGGAAGTCGGGGATGTTGCGGATCCGCCGCTTCAGCCTGTTCATCGCTCTCCCCTCCGCGCTACAGGTATCGTTCCGGGTCGACCGCCTGGTCCCCCACGCGAAGCTCGAAGTGGAGGTGAGGGGTGGTCGCGTTTCCCGTAATTCCCACCGTGCCGATCGGTTCCCCTTCCGCCACGGCATCGCCCGATTCTATCCGAATTTCCCGCAAATGTGCGTAGAGTGTCGTGACCCCCTCCCCGTGGTCGATCACGATGGCGTTCCCGTACCCCTTCATCCCGTCGCCCGCGTAGATCACCACTCCGTATGCGGCGGCGCGGACCTTCGTTCCCTCGGGCGCGAGGATGTCGATCCCGTCGTGGAGCCGCCCTCCTCTGTTCCCGAAACCGGAGGAAACCGATCCATGCAACGGCCACACGAAGCGTTTCCCGGAAAAGGGGGGGACGGCGACGCCGGCCATGGACCCCTCGTAGGGAGGGACCCGGACCGTGCGGGAGGCGCCGGGGATCCACAGGAGCTCCCCGGTCCGCAGCGTCCGCGGGTCCTCGATCCCGTTGTGCGCCATGAGATCCCGGATCTCCACCCCGTATGCGCGGGCAATTCTATAGAAAGTCTGTCCCGGCTCCACCTTGTGATAGATCCCCACTCTCCCGGAACAGGCGGCCAGCAGCGCTGCCGCGACGCACGCGGCGGCGAGCCGGGGGATCACGACGAAAATCCGTGCTTCCCCAGGAGCGGGACGAACCGGCAGCCGCCCAGGTACTCGCGCCGCGGCTTCCCGCCCTCCTTCCGGATCCGGACGAGATCCTGCTCCCAGCGCCCTCCGACCGGGATCACCATGATCCCCCCCTCGGCCAGCTGCTCGAACAGCGGAGCGGGGATGTCCGGAGCCGCCGCGGTGACGAGAATCGCGTCGAACGGGGAGTCTCCGGGAGACCCCAGCGTTCCGTCCCCCTTGCGGAAGCGCACATTCGAAATGCCGAGCTCGCGGAGGATCGTCCGGGCCGACAGGAAAAGCGAATCGATCCGCTCCGTCGTCACCACCTCGCGGGCAAGCCGGCAGAGGATCGCCGTCTGGTACCCCGAGCCGGTCCCGATCTCGAGCACCCGCTCCGTCCCCTCGAGCGAGAGGGCTTCGGTCATCTCGGCCACGATGTAGGGCTGGGAAATCGTCTGCCCCTCGCCGATGGGCAAGGGGGCGTCCTCGTAGGCGCGGCGGGCGAGCGAGGCGGGGACGAACCGGTGCCGGGGAAGTTCCCGCATGATCTCGAGCACCCGCGGATCGCGGATCCGGCGGGAAGCGATCTGCTCGGCGACCATCCGCTCTCTCAGGCGGGCCAGCTCCTCCTCGGAGGGCCCGTCCTTCGGCCTGTGCCGGTCCAGCACGGCCCGATCCCCGCTACCACTTCCACCGGCGGATCGCGCGCAGGGACGCGTAGTCGGTCATGTCGAGATGGAGGGGGGTCACGGAGATGTATCCCTCCTCGACCGCCTCGAGATCGGATCCGGGGATATCCTCCCGCTCGAGGGAATCGCCGCCGATCCAGTAATACTTCCTTCCCCTCGGGTCCCGCTTCTCGACGATCGCGTCCCCGTAGATCCGCTTTCCCTGCCGCGTCACCCGGACCCCCCGGATCTCCTCCGGCGGGACGTTCGGGAGATTGATGTTCAGCAGGGTATCCTTCGGGATCTTGTGGCGGAGGACCTTCCTGGCCACCTCGTGGGTGAACTTCGCCGACGCCTCGAAGCGGAAATGGTTCCGCGACGCGAGGGAGACCGCGATCGACGGGATCCCCAGCAGCGTCCCCTCCATCGCGCCGGCCACGGTCCCCGAGTAGGTGATATCGTCCCCCATGTTCGCCCCCTTGTTGATCCCGGAGGCGACCAGGGCGATCTTCTTTCCCCGAAGGATCCCGTTCACGGCGAGGTTCACGCAGTCGGTCGGGGTGCCGTCGACGGCGTAGGCCCGGGTCCCCACCTTCTCCACCCGCAGCGGGTGGGAGAGGGTGAGGGAATGGCCCGCCGCGCTCCTCTCGCGGTCCGGCGCGACGACGTAGACGGTCCCCAGGGCGCGCAACGCCTCCGCCAGGGCGAGGATCCCCTCGGACCGGTAGCCGTCATCGTTGCACACGAGGATGATGGGAGATGGATTCGTCACGCTCGACCGGCTGCTTTGAAAAGAAAATGGTCGGGGCGACTGGACTTGAACCAGCGGCCCCTTGCACCCCATGCAAGTGCGCTACCAGGCTGCGCTACGCCCCGACCTGAAGGATTCATGGTACCCTTCCCGGGCGGGAATGTCATCGGGAAAAAGAGTCCGCGGGAATGCGCCCTTCAGGCCCGGCCGAAGTCATCCTCGAGTCGCTCGATATCGTCCTCGCCGAGATACTCCCCCTGCTGCACCTCGGTCACGACGACCGTCTCCTCCCCGGTGTTCTCGATCCGGTGGACCGCCCCGAGAGGGATGTCGATCGACCCGCCCGCGGCCATCCGGACCTTCCGTCCGTCGAGTGTGACCAGCGCCTCTCCCCGGACGAGAACCCAATGCTCCGCCCGGTGCCGATGCCGCTGCAGGCTGAGCCGCTTCCCCGGCCGGACGGCGAACTGCTTGACCTTGAATCCTTCCGCTTCGAGGAGGACCAGGTAGTACCCCCAGGGCCGTTCCCCTTTTTCGCCGGCCCAGCTTTGCGCAAGCTCGTCGAGGGTCATCGTTTCAGCATCTCCCGGATCCCGGCCAGCTCCTTCTTCACCTTTTTCAGGACCGTCCGGTACTGTTTCTCTTCCAGCCCCAGATCGAGCTGTTTGCTTCTATCCTTCATCCGTTCCCTGAGCTTTTTCTGCGCCCCCTCGATCGTGAACCGCTCGTCGTAGAGAAGCCGCCGGATCTCGAGGAGCGTCTCCACTTCCTGCCGCTTGTAGATGCGGTGACGGGAACGGTTTTTCGAGGGGGAGATGCGGAATTCCGATTCCCAGAAGCGTACGACGTAGGGCTTCACGCCCAGGATGGAGGATACCTCTCCAATTTTGAAATAGAACTTGTCCGGGATCTCGGGTACCGCCACACCTTCCCCCGGAGGGATTCTACGCCTTGTCCTGGTTGATGTACGCCTTCAGGATCTGGCTCGGCCGGAAGGTGAGCACGCGCCGCGCCGTGATCTGGATGTCGTCCCCGGTCTGCGGGTTGCGTCCCTTTCGCGGCCGCTTGTCGCGGAGAATGAAGTTCCCGAAGCCGGAAATCTTGATCTTTTCTCCGCTCTTCAGGACACCCTTCATCGTATCGAAGATCGCCTCCACGATGTCCTGCGACTCCTTCTTCGAGAGGCCGCCCACCTTTTCGTACACGATCTCGACCAGGTCAGCCTTCGTCATCCCATCCCCCCTTATGTCTGTACTTACGAGGTGCGAATCTTACCGCCGAACCGATTCTCCAGCAATTTTACTATTTTGGTATGTATACTATGGACTTCGACGTCCGTCAAGGTTCTGTCCGATGGCTGGATCCGGACCCGGAATGCGACGCTTTTGTTCCCCGCGCCGATCTTTTCCCCGGTGTACAGGTCGAATACCGAAACCTCTTCGATCTCGTGTGAGAGCTCGCGCACCATCGCCAGGACGTCTCCCACCGGGATGTCGAATGGGAAGATGCAGGCGTAATCCCGGGAAACCGGCGGGAACTTCGGGATCGGCCGGAAGGTCGGGACGCGCGGAGCGGCGATCGCCGCCAGGAGCCGAAGCTCCGCGTACCAGACCGTCCCCGGGATCTCCACCGCGTCGAGCAGCTCGCGGTGCACCGCGCCGAGCCATCCGATCCCCTTGCCCTCCAAGAGGATTTCGGCCGACCTGCCGGGCTCGAGATACGGCCGGTCCGCAGCGGGAACGAAATGGAGAGGGCCGTTTCCGAGCAGGCGGAGGACCGATTCCGCGATCCCCTTGACGTCGTGGAAATCGAGCGGTTCCCCTCCCCCCTTCCATGCCCAGGGAGTTCGCCGCCCGTGGAGGGCGATCCCGATCCGATGCTCCTCGAAATGCCCCTCGGTCATCGATTTTCCGTACGCCTTCCCGACCTCGAACAGCCGGATCTCCTCCTGGAACCGCCGCAGGTTCGTCCCGACGTTCCGCAGCATCCCGGTCAGGAGGTGAGGCCGCATGATCGTCATCTCCTCCGAGATCGGGTTGGACAGCCGCATCGCGTCGGCCGGGTCGAACGCGAGCCGTGCGGCATGCTTCTCCCATTCCTTCCCGGAAACGAAGGAGAAGTTGATCGCCTGGCAGAACCCGGCCGTGCGCAGGTACTCGGAGACCTTCTCGACCTCCTCGACCAGGCGGTCGTCCTTCGAGAATTCCGGCGCATCCGATTCCGGGTAGGTCGTGGGAATGGAATCGTACCCGGATAGCCTCGCCACCTCCTCGACCAGGTCGATCTCCCTCTCGATGTCGAAGCGGTGCGGCGGAACGTCGACGCTCCAGCGATCTCCCTCCTTCCCCTCGACCCGGAAACCGAGCCGCTCGAAGACCGCCGCGCACTCCTGGAGGGAATAGTCCTTCCCGACGATCCGGCGCGCGCGGAGGGGACGGAACGGCACCTTCCGGGAAAAATCGCCGCTCCCGCCCACGTCGAAGGCGCCGGCGGCGACGGAGAACGAGGCCGATTCCGCGAGCAGGAAGATCGCCCGGTCCGCGGCGTAGAGGGTTCCCGCCGGGTCCACCCCCCGCTCGAACCGGTAGGAGGATTCGCTGGAAAGCGAAAGCTTCCGGGAGGTCGAACGGATCGACGCGGGGGAAAAATGGGCGCTTTCGAAGAGGACGCGGCGGGTTTCCGGGAGCACCTCCGTGTTCTCCCCTCCCATCACCCCCGCCACCGCGACCGGACCCTTCCCGTCCCAGATCAGCAGCATCTCCGGGCGGATCTCCCGGGAGACCCCGTCCAGCGTGGTGAACCTGCGGGGCTCCCCCGACCGCCGCACGTCGATCCGGAACTCCCCGAGGCGGTCCAGGTCGAAGGCGTGCATCGGCTGTCCCGTCTCCAGCAGGAGGTAGTTCGTGACATCCACGATGTTGTTGATCGGACGGACCCCGCACAACGCGAGCCGCCTCTGGACCGGGAGGGGCGACGGCCCCACCCTCACGCCGGTGATCACCCGGGCGGAATAGCGGGGGCAGAGGTCCGTGTCGGTCACCACGACGGAGGCCAGGTCGCGTATCGACGGCCCCTCTTCCCGCACCCGCGCGTCGGGGAGGACCACCTTCTCTCCCGTGATCGCGGCGACCTCGCGGGCCGTCCCCAGGACGCTCAGGCAGTCCCCGCGGTTCGGTGTGACCTCGACCTCGAGCAGCCAGTCGTCCATCCCGATCGCTCCGGCCAGCGGAACCCCGGGCGGCGTATCCCCGGGAAGGATCAGGATCCCGGGCGACTCCTCGGCCATCCCGAGCTCCTGCTCGGAGCAGAGCATCCCCTCGGAGGACTGCCCCCGGATCTTCGCTTTCCCGATCTCCATCCCGCTCGGAAGTTTCGCCCCGGGGCGCGCGAGCGCCACCATGTCCCCCGCCTGCATGTTCCTCGCCCCGCAGACGATGTCGTATTCCCGGGAACCGTCCGTCACCTTGCAGAGGGAGAGCTTGTCCGCGTTCGGATGGGGGGAAAGGGTTCGGATCCTCGCCGTGACGACCTGCTCCATCCCCTCCCCGAGGAAACGGCAGGAGGAAACCTCGATGCCGGCCATGGTGAGCGCATCCTGGAGCTCCCGGGGGGAAAGCCGGCTGTCCACGAATTCCTTGAGCCAGGAATGGAGGATCTTCACGGAGGTTCGCTCCCTGGTCCGGGCCCGGCTAGAACTGCGAGAGAAACCGGATGTCGTTCTCGAACAGGAGGCGGATGTCGGCGATCCCGTGCCGGAGCATGGCGATCCGCTCCACTCCCATCCCGAACGCGAAGCCGGTGTACTCTTCCGGATCGTATCCCACGAACCCGAACACGGCCGGGTCGACCATTCCGCATCCGAGAATTTCCAGCCATCCCGAATTCTTGCAGACGCGGCACCCGGAGCCGCCGCAGATGACGCACCGGATGTCGACCTCCGCGGAGGGCTCCGTGAAGGGGAAGAAGCTCGGTCGGAACCGGAGCGGTTTCCCGGGGCCGAACATCATCCGGCAGAACTCGGTCAGCATCCCCTTCAGGTCGGCCATCGTCGTGCCCCGGTCCACCGCGAGCCCTTCCACCTGGTGGAACATCGGGCTGTGGGTGATGTCCGAGTCGCACCGGTACACGGCACCCGGAGCGATCACCCGGACGGGGGGGCGCATCGTCTCCATCGTCCGGATCTGGATGGGAGAGGTGTGGGTCCGCAGGACGAGGTCTCCCCCGGGCCATTCCAGGTAGAAGGTGTCCTGCATCTCCCGCGCGGGGTGCTCCTTCGGGATGTTCAGCGCCTCGAAGTTGTAGTAGTCCGTCTCGATGTCGGGACCGCAGCGGACGGAGAAGCCCAGGCGCTGGAATACGGCGGTGATCTCCGCCATCGTCCGGGCGACGGGGTGCCGGTGGCCGATCGGCGCGGCTCGTCCGGGGAGCGTCACATCCACGCGGTCCCGCCCCTCGCGGGCGATCCGTTCGCGCTCCCGGATCCCGGCCAGCCGCCGATCGAAGTCGGTCTCGAGCCTCCCCCGGGCGGCGTTCACCGCCGCTCCGAGGGTCTTCCGCGCCTCCGGGGGAAGGGCCGACACCCCTTTCAGGTGCTCGGTAAGCGCACCCTTCTTCCCGAAGTATCGCCCCTTGATCTCGAGGAGAGCGCTCTCGGTCTCCGCCGCCTCCAGGGCGCGCAGCCCCTCCTCGGCGAGTTCCTCGATCCGACCGGACCGATCGGACAACGGGACGCGCCCCTACCCGATCGCCGCCCTGGCCTTCTCCGCCAGGGTGCGGAACCCGTCCGCGTCGCTCACGGCGATGTCGGCGAGCATTTTCCGGTCCACCTCGACCCCGGCCTTCGTCAGGCCGTAGATCATCTGGCTGTAGGAGAGGCCGTTCTCCCGGGCGGCCGCGTTGATCCGGATGATCCAGAGCGACCGGAACTCCCGCTTCTTCGTCCGCCGGTCCCGGTAGGCGTACTGGAGCGCCCGGGCGACCGTCTCCTTGGCCGTCCGGAGCAGACGGCTTCTCCCGCCCCGGTATCCCTTGGCCGCCTTGAGGACCTTCCTTCGTTTCTTGTGCGAATGGACCGCTCGTTTCACGCGTGGCATTTCATTCCCTCGCTCGGCCGCCGCCTACAGGTACGGAAGCAGGCGCCGGATGGATTTTTCGTTCGTCGGGTGGACCAGCGCGGACTTCCGCAGGTTCCGCTTCCGCTTCTTCGTCTTCCCGGTCAGGATGTGGCTCTTCCCCTGCTTCGCGCGCTTGATGCCTCCCCGACCGGTGGCGGAGAACCGTTTGCTCGCTCCCCGGTTGCTCTTCATCTTCGGCATTACCGTTCCTCCTGTGTCTCCGTCGGGTCGGCAGGCCGCGCCGCCGTGCCGGCCGGAACCTTCCCTTCCGTCTTGTCGCCTTCTTTTCCCTTGCCGCTCTTCGCCGTTCCCCGCGCCGGCTTCTTCTCGGCGGCCGCTTCCTTCTTTTCGGCAGATTTCCTCTTCTGCGCGAGCGGCGTGACGATCGCCATCATCGTCCTCCCCTCCATCCGGGGGGGGCTCTCCACCTTCGAAAGGTCCGACACCGTGGAGACGATATGCTGGAGCATCTCGAATCCGCTCTTCGACGCGTAGGACATCTCCCGGCCCCGGAAGCGGACGGTCACCTTCACCTTGTCGCCGTCCTCGAGGAATCTCCGGATGTGGCGGATCTTCACGTTCATATCGTGCTCGTCGGTCTTGGGCCGGACCTTGATCTCCTTGACCTGGATGATCGTCTGCTTCTTGCGTGCCTCCTGCTCCCGCTTGCTCTGCATGTACTTGAACTTCCCGTAATCCATGATCCTGCAGACCGGCGGGTCCGCCTTCGGGGCCACCTCGACGAGGTCGAGCTCGAGCGCCCTTGCGCGCTGCAGCGCA
>MGPV01000020.1:0-23028 GCA_001797615.1 Deltaproteobacteria bacterium GWC2_65_14 | reverse complement strand
GAGGACGCCCAACGGCTCCCCCTCTGCCCCCACGAGCCGTACCTGTGGAACGCGGATCTGTTCGTTGATTCTGGATTCCTTTGCGATGGCTCCCTCCTTTACGTCTTCGGGTTGATGGTTTCCTTCCGCAGCGTCTCGAGGAAATCCCCGAGGGACATGGCCGGAAGCTGCTCCCCTCCGAGGCGGCGGGGAGAAACCTGGCGGCCGGACGTCTCCCGGTCGCCGATCACGAGCGCGTAGGGAACTTTCTGCAACTGGGATTCCCGGACCTTGTAGCCGAGCTTCTCGTTCCGGAAATCGCCCTCCGCCCGGAATCCGGCCCCCCGCAGGGCCTCCACCACCTCCCGGGCATACTCCGCGTGCCGGTCGGCCACCGACAGCACGTCGGCCTGCACGGGGGCAAGCCACGCCGGAAAGGCCCCCCCGTAGTGCTCCACGAGCACCCCGAAGAACCGCTCCAGCGATCCCATCAGGGCGCGGTGGATCATGATGGCGCGCTGTTCCTTGCCGTCCTCGCCGATGTAGGACACGTCGAACCGTTCCGGATTGTTGAAGTCCACCTGGATGGTCGAGCATTGCCACGACCGCCCGAGCATGTCCTGGATCTTGATGTCGATCTTCGGGCCGTAGAAGACCCCCTCGCCGGGGTCCACCTCGTAGGGGAGCCCCTTGCGCTCCAGCGCCCCCTTCAGCGCCGCCTCCGCCTTCGCCCAGTGCTCGAGTGTCCCGGCGTACCGCTCCGGGCGCGTCGAAAGGAAGATGTCGTACCGGTCGAACCCGAAGCGCCGCAGCACGAACAGGGTGAAGTCCAGCAGGGAGAAGATCTCCTCGTCGAGCTGGCTTGGCTGCAGGAACAGGTGGGCGTCGTCCTGGGTGAACCCCCGCACGCGCAGCAGGCCGTGGAGCGTCCCGGAGGGCTCGTACCGGTAGACGGTCCCCAGCTCGGCGTACCGGATCGGGAGCTCCCGGTAGGAGCGCATCTTCGACTTGTAGATCAGGATGTGGAACGGGCAGTTCATCGGCTTGAGCTGGTAGTCCTGCCCCTCCACGGCGATCGGCGAGAACATGCTCTGTTGATAGAAATCGAGATGGCCGCTGGTCTTCCAGAGATCGAGCCGCGCCACGTGGGGGGAAAACACCAGATCGTATCCCGCCCGCACATGCTCCTCCCTCCAGAAATCCTCCATGATCCTTCGGACGGTCGCCCCGCGGGGATGCCAGAGGATGAGCCCCGGACCGATCTCCTCGTTCACGCTGAAAAGGTCCAGCTCCTTCCCGAGCTTCCGGTGGTCCCGTCTGCGGACCTCTTCCAGCATCCGGAGGTGGTCGTCGAGCTCCTTCCTCGTGGCGAAGGCGGCTCCGTAGATCCGGGTGAGCATCCGGTTCTTCGAGTCTCCCCGCCAGTAGGCGCCGGCGGTGTGCATCAGCTTGAACGCCCCGACTTTCCCGCTGCTGGGCACGTGGGGGCCCCGGCACAGGTCGAGGAAGCCGCCCATCCGGTAGAGCGACACGGTCTCCTCCGGGATGTCGGAGAGCAGCTCCTCCTTGTACGGCTCCCCCGGGAATCGGGACCGCGCTTCGTCCCGGGAAACCACCTCCCGCTCGAACGGGCGATCCTCCTTCACGATCTCGGCCATCCGTCGCTCGATCGCCTCCAGGTCCTCCGGAGTGAACGGCGGCTCCACGTCGAAGTCGTAGTAGAAGCCGTTCTCGATCGACGGGCCGATCGTGATCCTCGCCCCGGGGAACAGCTCCGTCACCGCCGCCGCCATCACGTGGGCGGTGCTGTGGCGGACGATCTCGACCCCGTCGGGATCCTTCGGGGTGATCCACTCGACCGTCCCGCCTGGAGGAGCTTCGGCGGCGAGATCCAGGACGCGGTCTCCGACCCGCGCCGCGATCGCCGTCTTCGCCTTCCCCTGTCGTTTCGCAAGCTCGAGCAACGTCATCGATTCTCCCGGACCGAATGCAAAAATGCCCGCGCACCGGAGCCCCGGCGCGAAGGCCGTTTCTGGGTCCACCGTGCAGGGAAGATAAATGGTGGGCGATACTGGACTTGAACCAGTGACCCCCTGCATGTCAAGCAGGTACTCTAACCATCTGAGCTAATCGCCCCAATCCGACCGCTTGAGCCTTTCATTGTTAGCAGAATCCTGCCCGGAATGTCAATGTATCACATGTATTTTCCCGTTTGTATACCGCCTCGTAGAACCCCCGGGGGGTGGGCTCGAAGATCCGGACCTCCGTGCCGGTTTCCCGGGCGAGATCCTCCGGGGAGAGGTTGTCCAGGAAGATGTCTCCGGCCTCCCGCAGGCAGACGGAGGGGATGTAGACCCGCCCGGCACGTTTCCCCTTCAGGGCATCGAGGATGTCCGACCCGCCCAGGAGCCCCGTCACCGTCACCCCGTCCCCGAGCAGCCGGTTTTTCACCGGCAGCGCACGGAAGGCGGTCTTCCCCCGGCGGGAGAATTCCTGAAGAAAACCGGCCACATGCTCCCGGGGGGAGAGCCCCGTGATCACCGTGCCGCCCCGGTCGGCCTTCGGCCATCGGGTTCTGCGAAACAGCGAGCGCGATTGGTCCAGGAAGAGCCGGAGGAGACCGACGCCGTTTCCCTCCTGGGCGAAGCTTCCGTAGGCCTGCCTCCCCGGGATCCGCTTCCCGGCCAGCAGGTAATACTCGTCGGCGGCCTGGGCGAACGGCTCCCCTCCCCCGTCCCCGATCCGCCTGCGCAGGGCGGCGAGCATCCCAAGGGTGCGGCGCGCCTCCTCCCCGCTGACCGGGCGGATCGGCGGAAGCCCGCGCCGGTGCGCGGTCAGCCCCACCGGCACCACCGCCACCGTCGCCAGGCCCGGACGAAACCGCGCCAGCGACCGCAGGGTCGATTCCAGCTTCTCCCCGTCGTTGAGCCCCGGGCACACGACGATCTGCCCGTGGAGCAGGATCCCGGCCGAGACGAGCCGGCGCAGCAGTTCGTTCACGTCCCGGGCATGCGGGTTCCCGAGCATCGCCCTGCGCAGCGCCGGGTCCGCGGTGTGGATCGATACGTACAGGGGGGAGAGGCGGTACCGCTCGATCTTCCGAAGTTCCTCCTCGGTCACGTCGGAAAGGGTCACGTAGTTCCCCTGGAGGAAGGAGAGACGGGCATCCTCGTCCTTGAGATAGAGGCTTTTCCGGAGCCCCTTCGGAAGCTGGTGGACGAAGCAGAAGATGCACCGGTTCCTGCACCGGCGGACCCTCACCGGCTCCGGGACCAGGCCGAGCGGATTCCCCGCGGGGCGGAACGACTTTTCCCTGCGCGCCCCGGTTCTGTCGGACCAGAGGATCCGGAACCTCCCGCGGCTCGTGAGGAAATGCAGGTCGAGCAGGTCCTCGACCGGGATTCCGGAAACGGCAAGGATCCGGTCCCCCGCGAGAATCCCGGCCCCGGCGGCCGGGGACCCCGGTCGCACGGCGCGTACCGACACCCCCTCATGCACGGGAAAACTTCCGGAGCCCGATGGCCAGGTAATGGATGCCGGAGATCCCCGTGGAGGCGGCGCACAGCAGGACGACCCCGTACGTCGCCACCGGCTCGATTCCGGCGGACAGGGTATCCAGGAACCCGGGGAAGGCCCGCACCGTCAAAAAGTAGAGGACGGTCGCGATCTGTACGATGGTGTTCACCTTGCCGGTGCCGGTGACCTCGATCTCCCCCATTCCGAGGATCAGGAGGATCAGGATGCTCCCGACGAGGATGAACAGGTCCCGGCTGACGATCATGATGGCCAGCCAGGCCGGAACCACCTTCACGATCGCGAGGATCACGAAGGAGGTGGCCATCAGGATCTTGTCCGCGATGGGGTCGAGGAGGAAGCCGAGGAGGGTTCGCTGCCGGAGCCACCGGGCGAGCAGCCCGTCCAGCATGTCGCTCAACCCGCAGACGGCGAACACCAGCAGGGCGTACCGGAAGTTCCCCTCGATCAGCAGGTAGGCGAACAGGGGAACCAGCAGCACCCGGGTCGTGGTCAGCCCGTTCGCGATGTTGACCAGGCGGGCCTGGTCGAAGCGGTCCCTCATGCGCTTCGAAGGCATAGCTCCCGCTCCATCTCCTCGAGCAGCCGGTCGGTCCCCAGCCCCGTGCGGGCCGAGACCCGGATCCCGCCCGCGGGGCAGGCCCCGCCCGCCCGGCCCAGGTCGGCCTTGTTCACGGCGAGCAGGGTCGGCCGGTCGCCGTACCCGAGCACCCCGAGAATCGCCTCCACGGAGCCGATGTTCTCCTCCATCCGCTCCGTGCTGCCGTCGGCCACGTGCACGATCAGGTCGGCCTCGCCGATCCCCTCCAGGGTCGCGAGGAAGGCGTTCCGGAGCTCGTCCGGAAGCTCGTGGATGAACCCGACCGTGTCCACGAGGATCCCTCCCCTCCCCGCCGGGAGCCGGAACCGTCGCGCGGTGGGGTCGAGGGTGGCGAAGAGCTGGTCCGCCACGAAGGCGTCCGCCCCCGTGAGCCGGTTGAACAGGGTGGACTTCCCGGCGTTCGTGTAGCCCACCAGGGCGACCACGTGGAACCCGACCTCCTTCCTCCGCCGGTAGTGGAGCGCCCGGGTGCGGCGAACCGTGACGAGCTCCCGCTCGATCTGCCGGATCTGGTTCCGGATCCGGCGGCGGTCCTCCTCCAGCTTCTTCTCTCCGGGCCCCCGGGTTCCGATCCCTCCGCCGAGGCGCGAGAGCTCGCTCCTCCCCCCGATCAGCCTCCCGATCCGGAAGGAGAGCTGGGCCAGCTCCACCTGGAGCTTCCCTTCCCGGGTCCGCGCCCGCCGGGCGAAGATGTCGAGGATCACCTCCCTCCGGTCCAGCACCTTCACCTCGAGCCGCTCCTCCAGGTTCGCCTGCTGCTTCGGCCGAAGAAGGTTCTGGAAGACGACCAGGTCGACGTCCTGTTCCCGGACCGTTTCCTTGAGCTCCTCCACCGTCCCAGACCCGATCAGGGTCCCCGGGTTTTCCGAAACCACCACCTGGGTTCTCGCGCCGGCCACGACGCCGCCGGCCGCCTCGACGAGGCTGGAAAGCTCCGCCAGCAGGTCGGGAGGGGGGGGAGAGCCGGGGACGGGACGCCGTTTTCTCTGGGCGTGAACCAGCCAGGCCCGTTCGGGGCTGTCCGGCCGCTCCCGCATCAGTGGAGCCGGAGCACGCCGTACCCGAACCGCGCCCGCAGTTCGCGCGCAAGCGTGAGGGAGGGAAGGATCGAGAACGAGTCCGGCAGGTCGAACACCGCCTCGAATTCCCCCTCCCGGACCAGGTGGAGGTACGATTTCTTGCTCCCGCGGTGCCGCTCGATCATCCGGCGAAGGTCGGAGAGGTCGGCCGCCGTCATCCGGTCCGCCCGGACCTCGAGGTGAACCGACCGGCCCAGCTGATCCCGCAGGCTCTCCATGCCGTAGACCGCCGTCGTCTTGATCCGGGCCGACCGGTCGTCCGTCTCCAGTTGGCCGACGAAAAAGACCGGCTGGTCCGAGGAGAGGAGCTCCTGGCATTCCCGGTAGGTCTCCGGAAAGACGAGCACCTCGACGATCCCCTCGAGATCCTCGAGGGTGAGCGTGGCCATCTTCTCCCCCTTCCGGGTGGTCCTCTCCCGAAGGGCGTTGACGATTCCGCCGACCCGGACCTCGGTCCCGGATTTCATCCCCGCGAGACGGCCGGTGGTGGCGTTCGCGAAAAGCTCCAGCTCGTCGGCATAGTCGTCGAGCGGATGCCCGGTGATGTAGAACCCGAGCGCCTCCTTCTCGAAGGCGAGCCGCTCCCGCATGCTCCAGACGGGGTAGGGCTTCTGGCCCCCCGGCTTCCCCGTTGCAGGCGCCGATTCCTCTTCCCCGAACAGGGAGAACTGTCCCGACTCCCTGCGCCGCACGGTCTCCTGCGCGGCCTCCAGGAGCGCCGGCAGCGAAGCGAACAGCCTGTCCCGCTCGGCCGACAGGGTGTCGAACGCTCCCGCCTTGACGAGGCTTTCCACCGCCCGCTTGTTCACCTTCCGCAGGTCGACCCGGGAGAGGAAATCCTCGACCGAGCGGAACGGCTCCTCCCCCTTCGCCTCCCGGATCGCCTCGATCGCGGACGCGCCGATCCCCTTGATCGCCGAGAGCCCGAACCGGATCCCGTTCCCCGCGGGATAGAAGGCGTAGCGGGACTCGTTCACGTCGGGCGGAAGGATCGGGATCCCCTTCTCCCGGCAGTAGGCGATGTACCGGATGATCTTCGCCGTGTCGCCGGATTCCGAGGTCATGAGGGCGCAGAAGTACTCCACCGGATGGTGGGCCTTGAGGGTGGCGGTCTGGTAGGCCACCAACGCGTAGGCGGCGCTGTGCGACTTGTTGAATCCGTACTCGCCGAACTGCGCCATCAGGTCGAAGATCGCCGCCGTCTTCTGGGCGGGCACCCCCCGCTCGCGCGCCCCGTCGAGGAAGCGGCGCTTCTGCTGCTCCATGAGTTCGGGGTCCTTCTTCCCCATCGCTTTTCTCAGGACGTCCGCCTCCCCCATGGAGAAGCCGGCCAGCGCCGCCGCGATCTGCATCACCTGCTCCTGGTAGACGATGACGCCGTAGGTCTCCCGGAGGATCTCCTTGAGCTCCGGCAGGAGGTATTCGATCTTCTTCTGGCCGTGCCTCCGCTGGATGAAGTCCTCGACCATCCCGCTCTGGAGCGGTCCCGGACGATAGAGGGCCACGGCGTCGATCAGGTGGGTGAACCGGTCCGGCTTCAGCCGGAGGAGCAGGTCGGTGAAGCCGCGGCTCTCGCACTGGAAGACCCCGGCCGTGTCCCCCCGGGAGAGCATCGCGTAGGTCTCCGGGTCGGAGAGGGAGAGGGTCTCCAGGTCCACCTCCTCGTTCCGGAGCTCCCGGAGGAGGACGAGCGTGTCGTGGATCGCCGTGAGGGTCCGCAGCCCGAGAAAGTCGAACTTCACCAGGCCGACCTTCTCGATATGCTTCATCGAGAACTGGGTGGTGATGTCTCCGTTCGAATTCCGGTACAGCGGGACATACTCGGTGATCGGCCGGTTCGCGATGACCACCCCCGCCGCATGGGTCGAGGCGTGGCGGGAGAGCCCCTCGATTCCCCGGGCATACTCGAAGAGTTCCCCGATCTTCGGGTTCTCCCGGATCATCTCTCCCAGCCGGGGCTCGACCTTCAGCGCCCTGTCGAGCGTCATCCCGAGGTCGGGTGGGATCAGCTTGGCGATCCGGTCGACCTCGAAGTAGGGCATCTCGAGCACCCGGCCCACATCCCGGACCGCCGCCCGGGCCTTCATCGTCCCGAAGGTGATGATCTGGGCCACGTTTTCCTTCCCGTACCGATCCTCCACGTAGCGGATCACCTCGTCCCGGCGGTCCTTGCAGAAGTCGCAGTCGATGTCGGGAAGGCTGATCCGCTCCGGGTTCAGGAACCGCTCGAAGAGCAGGCCGTACGGGATCGGGTCGACCTCGGTGATCCGGAGGGAGTAGGCGACCAGGCTCCCCGCGGCGCTTCCTCTCCCGGGGCCCACCGGGATCCCCTGTTCCTTCGCATAGCGGATGAAGTCCCACACGATCAGGAAATACCCGGAAAAGCCGGTCTTCTCGATGACGGAGAGCTCGAACTCGAGCCGCTTCCGGTAGGTCTCCTCGTTCTTCACGTCGATTTTCCCGCCGCGCCGCTTCATCTCCCCGAACCGCCGGGCGAGCCCCTCTCCGGCGAGTTGCCGCAGGTACTTCTCCGAGGTCATCCCGTCGGGAACGCGGAATTCCGGGATCTTGTTGCGGCCGAGGTCGAGCTCCACCCGGCAGCGTTCGGCGATCGCAAGGGTGTTCCGGAGGGCGTCCGGCGCGACGTGTCCGAAGGCCCGCTCGAACTCCTCCGCCGACTTCACGTAGAACTGGTCGGTCTCGAACCGCATCCGCCCCTCGGCCCCGATCGTCTTTCCGGTCTGGAGGCAGAGCAGGATGTCGTGCACCCGGGCGTCGGACCGCTCGAGATAGTGGCAGTCGTTCGTGGCCACCAGCGGGGTGCCGGTCCGGCGGGCCAGCTCGATCAGGCCGGGGTTCGCCCGGTTCTGCTCCTTGAGCCCGTTGTCCTGGATCTCGATAAAGAAGCGCCCGTCCGGGAAGATCTCCCGGTACTCCTCGACCGCCAGGGCGGCCCGGTCCGGCCCTTCGTGGCGCAGGAGGGTGGGGATCTCCCCCTGCAGGCAGGCCGAGGTGGCGATCAGGCCGGCACCATGCTCCCGGAGCAGCTCGCGGTCGACCCGGGGCTTGTAGTAGAACCCCTCCACGTGGGCCCGGGAGACGAGGCGGATCAGGTTCCGGTACCCCTGGTCCGACTCGGCCAGCAGGATCATGTGGTGGGAGCGGTCGCCCCCCTGCCCCGCGTTGCGGTCGTGGCGGGAACCCGGCGCGACGTAGACCTCGGCGCCGAGGATCGGGCGGATCCCCTCGTTGACCGCCTGTTCGTAGAAATCGACCGCCCCGATCATCCCGCCGTGGTCGGTCAGCGCCACCGCGGGCATCTTCATCCGGGCGACCTTGCGCACCAGTTCCTTGATCTTGATCGCCCCGTCCAGGAGGCTGTACTGGGAATGCAGGTGCAGGTGGACGAACTCGCTCATCTTCCCCTTCCGTCCGGCGTGTTCCGGGGGGCGGGCAGCTCCCCTATTCCCATTCTATCGTGCTCGGGGGCTTGGAGGAGATGTCGTATACGACCCGGTTGATCCCCTGGACCTCGTTGATGATCCGGGTCGAGATCCGCTGGAGAAGATCGTAGGGGAGGCGGACCCAGTCGGCGGTCATGCCGTCGAGGCTGTGGACGGCCCGGACCGCGGCGACGTTCTCGTAGGTCCGCTCGTCCCCCATCACCCCGACCGTCTTGATCGGGAGGAGGACGGCGAAGGACTGCCAGATCGACTCGTAGAGCCCGGCCGCGCGCACCTCCTCGATCACGATGGCGTCGGCCTCCTGGAGGATCCGGATCCTCTCGGGGGTCACCGCGCCGATGATCCGGACCGCGAGCCCGGGACCCGGGAAGGGCTGCCGGTCCAGGATGGGATCGGGGACTCCCAGTTCCCGCCCGAGCTCCCGGACCTCGTCCTTGAACAGCTCCCGGAGCGGCTCGATCAGCCGAAGGTGCATCTTCTCCGGAAGCCCCCCCACGTTGTGGTGCGACTTGATCGTGGCCGACGGCCCCTTGAAGGAGACGCTTTCGATCACGTCGGGATAGAGGGTTCCCTGGCCGAGGAAGCCGACCCCCGGGATCTTCCGGGCCGCCTCCTCGAACACCCGGATGAAGATCTCCCCGATGATCTTCCGCTTCCTCTCCGGGTCCTCCACCCCCTCGAGCGCGGCGAGGAACCGGTCGGCGGCGTCGACATGCTCCAGGTGAAGCCCGATCCCTCCCCGGAAGGTGCGAAGGACCTCCTCCCCCTCCTCCTTTCTCAGCAGACCGTTGTCCACGAAGATGCAGGTGAGCTGGTCGCCGAGCGCCCGGTGCAGCAGCACCGCGGCGACCGACGAGTCGACCCCCCCGGAGAGTCCGAGGACGACCCTGTCGTCCCCCACCGTCTCGCGGGTCTTCCGGATGCTGGTCTCGATGAAGGAGTGCATCGTCCAGACCGGGGAAAGTCCGCAGATCCGGAAGAGGAAGTTCGAGAGGATCTCCTTCCCCCTCGGGGTGTGGGCCACCTCGGGGTGGAACTGCACGCCGTAGAGGTTCCGGTCCCGGTCCGCCATCGCCGCCATCGGGGAGTTCTCCGAGCGGGCAATCGCGGCGAATCCCTCCGGCAGCGTCTCGAGCCGGTCCCCGTGGCTCATCCAGACCTGGATCGTCCTCTGGTGCCGGAATTCCTCGATTCCGAGGAAGAGGGGGCTCCCCCACTCCCCACGGATATTGGCGAAACCGTATTCCCGTCCGGCCGCGCGGGCCACCGTCCCCCCCAGCAGGTGGGCGATCAGCTGCATCCCGTAGCAGATCCCCAGCACGGGAATCCCCATCTCCAGCACCTCCCGGGGGATTCCGGGCGCGTTCTCCTCGTAGACGCTGGCCGGGCCTCCGGAGAGGATGATCCCGGAGGGACCGAATTCCCGGATCGCTTCCGGGGAAACGTTGCAGGGATGGATCTCGCAATAGACCTTCAGCTCCCGAACGCGCCGCGCGATGAGCATGGTGTACTGGGAACCGAAGTCCAGGATGAGGACCTTTCCCTCCACGCGGCTACTGCTCCACCCGGTAGTTCGGGGCTTCCTTCGTGATGATCACGTCGTGCACGTGGCTCTCCTTGAGCCCCGCCGCCGTGATCCGGATGAACTTCGCCCGCTTCTGCAGCTGCGCGATGTTCGCCGCGCCGACGTATCCCATCCCCGCCTTGACCCCTCCGACCAGCTGGAAGATCATGGGGGCGATCGGCCCCCGGTAGGGGACCCTCCCCTCGATCCCCTCCGGGACGAGCTTCGCCTCCGTTTCGACGTGGGCCTGGAAATAGCGGTCCTTGCTCCCCTTCTTCATCGCCTCGAGGGAGCCCATCCCGCGGTAGACCTTGTAGGAACGCCCCTGGTAGAGGACGATCTCGCCGGGGCTCTCGTCGGTTCCCGCGAGAAGGGAGCCGATCATCACGGCGGAGGCGCCGGCCGCCAGCGCCTTCGTGACGTCCCCGGAGTACTTGATCCCGCCGTCCGCGATGAGGGAGACCCCCTTCTTCCGGGCCGCCACCGCGCACTTCATGACGGCGGTGATCTGGGGCACCCCGATCCCCGCGACGACCCGCGTCGTGCAGATCGAGCCGGGCCCCACCCCCACCTTCACGCAGTCGACGCCCGCCCGGATCAGCGCCTCCGCGGCCTCCCCGGTGGCCACGTTCCCTGCGACGAGCTGGACGTCCGGGAAGTTCTTCCGCGTGCGGCGGACCGCCTCGATCACGTCCCGGGAGTGGCCGTGCGCCGTGTCGATGCAGAGGATGTCCGCCCCGGCCTTCAGGAGCTTCTCCGTCCTCTCTGCCAGTTCGGCCCCGACCCCGAGGGCGGCCCCCACCCGGAGACGCCCCTTGGAGTCCTTGCAGGCGAACGGGTACTTCTGGATCTTCAGGATGTCCTTGATCGTGATCAGTCCGCGCAGGTTGTTGCCGCGGTCGACGACGAGCAGTTTCTCGATCCGGTTCTTGTGGAGGATCTCCTTGGCCTGGTCCAGCGTGGTCCCGACCGGCACCGTGACGAGCCGGTCCTTCGTCATGACCTTCTCGATGGGCTGCTCGAAGTTCGTCTCGAACCGCAGGTCCCGGTTCGTGAGGATCCCCACCAGCTTTCCGTTCCGGGTGACCGGAAGTCCGGAGATCCGGTATTTTTCCATCACCTGGAGCGCTTCCGCCACCTTCTGCCCGGGGTCCACCGTGATCGGGTCGGAGATCATCCCGCTTTCCGACTTCTTCACCCGGTCCACCTCGTGCGCCTGCTCGTCCGGGCTGTTGTTCCGGTGGATGAACCCGAGCCCCCCCTCCCGGGCCATGGCGATCGCCGCCTCCGCCTCGGTGACGGTGTCCATCGCGGCGCTGATGATCGGGATGTTCAGCTTCACCCGGGGGGTGAGCATCACCGAGACGTCCACCTCCTTCGGGATCACCTCCGACTCGGCGGGCAGCAGCAGCACGTCGTCGAACGTCAAACCGTCCTCCATCGGCTTTCTCGGCATCTATCCTCTCCCTTTCCGTCCGCACAGCCCCCGGAGGATCCCCTCCAGGAGGCCCGCGTCGCTGATCGTGAGGTCTTCGATACGGAACCGTTCCATGGCGGCCACCGCCTGGCAGACCCCGAACACGATGTACCGCTCCCGCCCCTTCTCCATTCCCGGCAGCGCCAGACGCGCGGCCTCCGTCATCCCGGCGAGACGCTTCTCCCAGCGGCGGACCTTCGCAAGGGTCATCCGGACGCCGTCGATCCGCTCCGGACGGTAGATCCGCATCCTCCGTTCCAGGGCGGCCAGCGTGGTGAAGGTCCCGGCGGTCCCCACCATCCTGCGGAACCTCCGCCTCTTCCAGAGGTCCGTTCCGGCCTCGATCCGCTCCGCCAGGAAATGCCCCAGGTTCGAAAGCTCCCAGCTCCGCGGCGGTTCCGACAGGGGGAACGACGCCGACAGCAGGACGACTCCGATCGGAAGGCTCACGAAATCCCGTTTCCCGGGCCCCGCGATGAGCTCGGTGCTTCCCCCGCCGATGTCCATGAGCAGGGTGCCGTCACCCGTTCCGCCTCCCCCGGAGATCCCCTCCCAGGTCAGGCGGGACTCCTCCCGCGCGGTGATGATCCCGACCGGGATCCCTGCCCGCGCGGCCTCCGCGAGGAATTCCTCCCGGTTGGAGGACTCCCGGAGCGCCGCGGTGCCGCATGCCCTGTACTCTACCACGCCGAGCCGGTCCAGTTCCTTCCGGAAATCCCGGAGGGCGTCGAGGGAAGCGGCGAATTCCGGCGCGCCGATGGCCCCGGTTTCCCGGAGGGCCTTCCCCATCCCCGTGATCCTGCGCATCCGGATGACGGGACGGAACCCCTCCTCCGTCTCAGAGACGACCAGCATCCGGACGGTGTTCGTTCCGACGTCGACGGCCGCCAGCCGCCTAATCCCCTTCCGCATGGAGGAGAGCCGGAGGGTCATCGTTCGCGGTAGACGATGCGGATGGGCGCCCCGGCGAATCCGAACCGCTCCCGGATCCTGTTCTGGAGATACCGGGTGAAAGCGTCCGGGACGGCGGTCCGGTCCTTGACGAACACGGCGAAGGAGGGAGGCATGACCCCGACCTGGGTGATGTAGAAGGCCCGGTTCCGCCCCCGCTTCGACGGGATCGGGATGGAGGACAGAAACGTGGAAGCCGTCCGGTTCAGGATCCCGGTGGGGATCCGCTTCCGGAAGCTTCCGTAGGCCTCCTCGATCTTGCGGAACAGCAGGGAGAGCCCGTTCCCGGTGACGGAGTTCATCGGGATGACGGAGGCGAAGGAGGCGTAGCCCAGCTCCTCCTGGATCGCGCGGATCGTCTTCCGGCTCTCCTCCTCCCCCCCGGGGAACAGGTCCACCTTGTTCGCCGCGACGACCACCGCCCGCTCCTCCGACAGGATGTACCGGAGGATCTGGCGGTCCTGGTGGGTGACGCCGTCCGGGGCCTCGACCATCAGGATCGCCAGGTCGCAGCGCCGCATGGAGTCCAGGCTCTTGATGACGGTGACCTTTTCGAGAAGGGTGTCGGTCTTCCGCTTCGCCCGGATTCCCGCGGTGTCGATGAACAGGTACCGCTTCCCCGCATGTTCCACCATCACGTCGATCGAGTCCCGGGTCGTCCCGGGGATCTCCGAGGCGATCACCCGATCGTATCCCGCGATCGTGTTCACCAGCGTCGATTTCCCCACGTTCGGCCTTCCCAGGACGGCGACCCGGGGGACTCCTTCCTCCGTCTCCGGTTCTTCCGCGGGGTCCTCGGGAACCAGCGAGGAAATCGCCTCGAGGAGATCCCCCACGCCGGTGCCATGCTCCGCGGAGATCGGGTAGACGGCGTCCACGGAAAGCTCGTGGAACTGCGTCACCCCCTCCGATCCCTCCCGCGTGTCCACCTTGTTCGCCGCGAGGAAGAACTTCTTTTCCCGCTCCCGGAGCATCGAGGCGATCTCCTTGTCCAGCGGGAGAACGCCGTCCCGGGAATCCACGAGGAAGATCACGGCGTCGGACTCGTAGATCGCCCGGAGCACCTGCCCCCGCACTTTCACGAGGAGGTCCTCCGCCTTCCCAGGGACATACCCGCCGGTGTCGATCAGGCGGATCCTCTTCCCGTCCACCGTGACCGAATAGGAGACGAGGTCCCGCGTCACCCCCGGCTCGCCGTAGGTGATCGACCGGCGCCTGCCGGCGAGGCGGTTGAAGAGGGTCGACTTCCCCACGTTCGGGCGCCCCACCAGCGCGACCGTGAACTCCGCCTTAGACATATCCGAGCCGCCGCAGCAAGGTCTCCCTCCGGCTCCAGTCCTTCTCCACCTTCACGAACAGGTCCAAGTATACCCGTTCTCCGGTCTCCCGCTCCAGTTCCTCGCGGGCCGCCGTTCCGATCCGCTTGAGCATCCTGCCCCCCCGCCCGATCACGATCCCCTTCTGGGAATCCCGCTCGACGAGGATCTCCGCCCGGATCCGGATCAACCGCTTCTCCGGGTCCTCCTTGTACTCCTCGATCGACACCGCGACGCTGTACGGCAGCTCCTCCGACAGGCACCCGAAGAGCTTCTCCCGGATGATCTCCTTCGCGATGAACCGCATGGGGAGATCGGTCAGCTCCTCCTCCGGGTAGTAGGCGGGTCCCTCCGGGAGGATTTCGAAGAGGTGGGAGAGGAGCTCGTCCATCCCGGTTCCGACGGTCGCGGAGAGGAGAAACCCCCGGCTGTAGAGTCCGGAAGCCATCCGTTCCTCCCGCATCCTCTCCGCCGATTCCGGCATCCGGTCCACCTTGTTCACGCCGAGCAGCCGGGGGACGGGAGCCCCCGCCAGCACCTTCCGGACCAGCTCCTCCTCCTCTCCGAGCGTCGGGGGACGGTCGTCCACCAGGTGGAGCACGACGTCGGCCTCCCCCGCGATCCGCTCCGCGATCCGGACCATGTGCTCGTTCAGCGCCTTCGTGGGACGGTGGATCCCCGGGCTGTCCAGGAAGACGATCTGCCCCCTCGCCTCGGTGTAGATCCCCGCGATCCGGTCCCGCGTGGTCTGCGGTTTCGGGGTGACGATCGCGATCTTCGCGCCCAGGATCCGGTTCATCAGGGTGGATTTCCCGACGTTCGGGCGCCCCACCAGTGCGACGAACCCCGATCGTCCCGCGGTCATTCCTCCTCCTCCGGAAGGGTCGCAAGCAGCCTGACGGCCGCATCCATCTCCGCCTCCTTCTTCGTGGTTCCCGTCCCTTCCGCCTCCCGACCGTCGGCAAGGCGGACCGACGCGGTGAAGGTCCTGGCATGCGGGGGCCCATCCTCCGTCTTGACCCGGTAGCGCGGCAGGGGGACCCCCGTCCGCTGGCACCGCTCCTGGAGACGGCTTTTCGCGTCGAACCGCTCCGCCAGCTCCTCCGCCGGGGGACCGTCCCGGAATTCGGACAGGACGAATCGTCTCGCCGCGTCGAATCCCCCGTCGAGGAAGATCGCGCCGGTGATCGCCTCGACCGTGTCGGCGATCATCTTCCGGGTCACCCCTCCCCCCTTCTCCCGGACGGAGGGGTCGATCCGCAGCGCCCCGGACACCCCGATCCTCTGCCCGACGCGGAACAGGTTCCGGTTGTTGATCACGGCGGCGCGCCTCTTCGAGAGATCTCCCTCCCCGGCTTCCGGGAACCGGTGAAAGGTCGCCTCCGCGATGCAGAGGTTGAGCACCGCGTCCCCCAGATACTCGAGCCGCTCGTAGGAATGTTCCCCGTCCTTCTCCCCCAGGGTGGAAGCGTGCCGGAGCGCCTCCGCGAGAAGCTCCGGATTCCGGAACCGGTACCCGATCCTTTTCTCGAGTTCGGCCGTATTCTTCATGTCAGCCGGTCACCTCCCCGTCCAGGACACCGTTCCGGCATGCGCCGACCCGGACCCGGCACAGCTTCCCCAAGCGCTCCCCGCCGGCGGGAAAGGCGACTTCCAGGTAGTTTTCCGACCGGCCGGACATCCTTCCGCCCCCGGGGAGCTCCCTCTCGGCAAGGACCTCGAGGATCCTTCCCGCCTGGGCGGCGGCGAACCGCTCCCGCTTCTCCCGGTCCAGCGAAAGCAGCGTCCCGACCCGCTCCTTCTTCACGGCGGGGGGAACGTCATCCTTCCAGCCGGCGCTCTCCGTGCCGGGGCGGGAGGAGTAGGGGAAGACGTGCAGGTAGTGGACCGGCGCATCGCGGAGGAACCGCACCGTTTCCAGGAAATCCTCGCGGGTCTCTCCGGGGAAGCCGGCCATGACATCGGCGCCGATCTGGATCCCGGGGATCCGCTCCGCCGCCGCGGAAACGGTCTCGCGATACTCCCGGGCGCGGTAGGGCCTGCGCATCCTCGACAGGGTCCGGTCGCAACCGCTCTGGAGCGGGACATGCAGGTGGGGACAGACCCTCCGGTGCTCCTCCAGAAGATCGAGCAGACGTTCGTTCATTTCCTTCGGCTCGATGGAGCTCAGCCGGATCCTCGCCTCCGACAGCCGTCCGAGCAGCCGGCGAACCAGCGACGAAAGCGCGTCCGGCTCTCCCCGGTCGGACCCGTACCGTCCGATGTGGATCCCGGTCAGGACCAGCTCCCTGGCCCCGTCCGCCTCCGAGGCCGCGGCCGCCTCCAGGATCTTTGCTTCCGGAAGGGAACGGCTTTTCCCGCGGGCCAGCGGGACGACGCAATAGGCGCAGGCGGAGTCGCAACCGTCCTGGATCTTCAGGAAGGTCCTGCGGTGCCCCAGCAGGAGATCCGCCGCATGCTCGGAAAGCGAGGTCCCCGGCTCCGCGCTCCCCCCCCGGACCCGGTTCAGGATCTCCGAAAGCGTCTGCCCGGATCCATCTTCCCCGTTTCCGGACCCGAGCCAGTAGTCCACCTCCGGAACTCGGGAACGCGCATCGGGGGCCACACGCGCGTAGCAGCCGGAGAGAACGATCGTCGCCCCGGGGTTCTCCCGCCGGGAACGACGGGCAAGAGACCGGCTGTCCCGGTCGGCCCGGTGGGTCACGGTGCAGCTGTTGATGACGACGACGTCGGCGAAAGAGGCGTGGGGAACGACCTCGAACCCCTCCAGAACCGCGGCCCGCACGATCGCCGCGGAATCGGCGAAGTTCGCCTTGCAGCCGACGGTTACGACCGCGAGCCGTTTGCGCATTCGATCCAGCCGCCCCCCAGGACCTCCCTCCCGTCGTACAGGACGAGCGCCTGTCCCGGCGTCACGCTGCGCTGCGGCGAATCGAAGACGGCCTCGAGCCGGTCTCCCTCGACGCGGACCTGCACGCCGACTCCGGGGTGCCGGTACCGGACTTTGGCGGTGGCGCGGAACTCCCTCGCCGGGGGGGCTCCCGCCACGAAGGTGCAGCGGCCCGCGGTGGCCCCTGCGGACAGCGTGTCGTTCTCGGTCCCGAGCACCACCTCGTTTTTCTCCGCGTCGATGGCCACCACGTACAGGGGCTCCTTGGCGGCGATCCCCAGCCCCTTGCGCTGCCCGACGGTGTACCGGAGGACTCCCTTGTGGATGCCGAGGACGTTCCCCTCCCGGTCGAGAAAATGCCCTTCCCGCTCCTCGATCCCGGTCCGGCTCAGGAACCGCGCATAGGAGTCGTCGGTGACAAAGCAGATGTCCTGGCTCTCCTTCTTCTCGAAGACGGGCATCCCCGCCCCGTAGGCGACCTTCCGGACCTGCTCCTTCGTCATCTCCCCGACGGGGAAGCGGATCCGGGCCAGCCGCTCCGACTCGAGGGAGAAGAGGAAGTAGGACTGGTCCTTCGCGGGATCCTCGCCCGCGAAGAGGCGGCACCTCCCGGAGGGTTCCCGGAGGATCACGGCATAATGACCGGTGGCGATCCCCTCCGCCCCCAGCTCGTCGGCCTTCCGCAGGAGCGCCCGGAATTTCAGATGCTCGTTGCAGAGGATGCAGGGGTTGGGGGTCCTCCCCGTCGCGTATTCCCGGATGAAGGGGTCGATCACCTCCCTCCGGAACTCCTCCCGGAGGTTCAGCACGTAGTAGGGGATCCCCAGGGTGTCGCAGACCCGGCGCGCGTCGTAGAGGTCGTCCAGCGAGCAGCAGGTCCCGGCCCTGTCCTTCCGGACCTGCGAGAAATCGTACAGGTCCATCGAGATGCCGATCACCTCCCACCCCTCCCGCTGAAGGAGGAGGGCCGCCACGGAGGAGTCGACCCCCCCGCTCATCGCCGCGAGAATCCGTTTTCCCTTCATCGGGCCTTCGCCTCCCGGGCGCCCGGATAGATCGGAGAGAGGGCGCGCAGCTTGTTCACGACCACTTCGATGGCGTCGACGGCATAGTCCACGTCCGCCTCGCTGTTTTCCTGCCCCAGGCTGAACCGGAGCGCGCCCTGGGCGTCGATCGGATCGGCCCCCATCGCCATGAGCACCGGGGAGGGCTCCAGCGACCCGGAGGTGCAGGCGGACCCGGACGAGCAGGCGATCCCGACCATGTCCAGGTTCAGCAGCATCGCCTCCCCCTCCACGTACCGGAAGGAGATGTTCACCGTGTTCGGCAGGCGGCCGTCCAAAGGCCCGTTCCGCACCAGCTCCGGAATCCGCCGGAAGAGCCTCTCCTCGAACCGGTCCCGGAGGCGGCGGGTTTCCTCCACCTCCTCCGCCATGTGATCGCGCAGCAGCTCGAAGGCCTTTCCCATGCCGACGATGCCGACGACGTTCTCCGTTCCCCCGCGGCGCCCCCTCTCCTGGTGTCCCCCGTGCACGTTCGCCTCGATCTCGATCCCCTTCCGGACGATCAGCCCGCCCGCCCCCTTGAGGGCGTTGACCTTGTGGGCGGAGAAGGTGAGCAGGTCCACCGGGAGCGCCGCCCAGTCGATCGGGATCTTTCCCGCGGCCTGGACCGCGTCGGTGTGCATGAGGACTCCCGCCTCCCGGGCGATCCCGCCGATCTCCCGGATCGGCATGATCGCTCCGGTCTCGTTGTTCGCGTACATGATCGAGACCAGGATCGTGTCGGGGGTGATGGCGCTTCGGACCGCGTCGGGCTCGACGACCCCCTGCCGGTTCACCGGGGCGTAGGTCACCCGGTATCCCTGCTTCTCGAGGAACCGGCAGCTGTTCAGCACCGCGGGATGCTCCACCCGGGAGGTGACGATATGCTTTCCGCCGTTCCCCCGGCGCATCGCGATCCCCTTGATCGCGAGGTTGTCGCTTTCGGTCCCGGAACCGGTGAAGACCACCTCCAGCGGCTGGCATCCGAAGAATGCGGCGACCGCCCCCCGGGCGTCCTCGATTCCCTTGCGGACCTCCCGTCCCGACCAGTGGATGCTCGAGGGGTTGCCGAAGAGCTCCTCGAGGTAGGGAGCGACCGCCCGGCGTACCTCCGGATGCACCGGGGTGGTCGCGTTGTGGTCGAAATAGACCTTTCTCATCCCCCCGCCTCCGCCGCGCCCTCCCCGTGAGGACGGAAGAGGTCCTCCACCGTGATGGAATCGAGGAAGCCGTCGATCCGCTCCTCCAGCGTGTCCCACATGTTCTGCGTCCTGCAGCGCTCGATCATTCCGCACTTTCTCCCGGACTTGCGGCAGCCGACCCGGGACTCCTTCCCTTCGGCGGAGCGGATGATCTCTCCGATCGTGATCTGGGAGGGATGCCGCGCGAGGATGAACCCCCCTCCCGGCCCCCGGACGCTTTTCACCAGCTTCCGCCGGCGCAGGCTCGCGAAGAGCTGCTGGAGGTAGAGCTCGGAGATGTCCTCCTGGCGGGAGATATCCTTCAGGGAAACGGGATTCCCGCGCGAAGCGCCGGAAAGGGAGACCAGCGCCATGACGGCATAGCGTCCCCGGGAGGTGATCTTCACGGCCGGGATCCCACGCGGCGGGTCTCCTCCCCCTCCTCGAGTTTCCGGGTCAGCTCGTCGATCCGCTGGTGCAGCGCCGCCACCTGGTCGGTCAGGCACTGGATCGCCTTTCCCTCCGGATCCGGAGTCCCCCCCACCCCCGTGGGGTCTTGGTAGACGTTCCCCTCCCGGAAGACGACCCGCCCCGGAATGCCGACCACGGTGGAGTTCGGCGGGACCTCCTTGTTCACCACCGAGCCGGACCCGATCTTCGAATTCTCGCCCACCAGGATCGCGCCGAGGATGGAGGCGTTCGCCCCGATGATGACGTTGTCCCCGATCGTCGGGTGCCGCTTCCCCTTCTTCCAGCTGGTCCCCCCCAGGGTGACGCCGTGGTACATCGTCACGTTTTTCCCGATCTCGGCGGTCTCCCCGATGACCACCCCCATCCCGTGGTCGATGAAGAACCCTTCGCCGATCGTCGCCCCCGGGTGGATCTCGATCCCGGTCAGCCAGCGGGAAATGTGCGAAACGAAGCGGGCCGGGAACCGCAGGTTCCGTTTCCAGAGCCAGCTGGCGAGGGAATGAAACCGCACGGCGTGGAACCCCGGGTAGCAGAACAGGATTTCCACGACGCCCTGTGCGGCCGGGTCGCGCTCGAAGATCACCCGGATGTCGTTCCGGATCCTGCTGAACATCTCTTCCCTCCTTTGTTCCGGTTTAACATGACCAATATAGTCAATTATTATGAAATCCGGAAAGGAAGGGAAGGATTTTTTTCAGCCTCCGCTCCTTGATTCCCCGGACGCGGAGAAGATCTTCGGGACGCCGGAATCCACCGGTACGGCTTCGGACCTCCACCAACGCCTTCGCAGTTGAATCCGAAACTCCCGGGATTGTTGATATTTCCTGAGGGTCGGCACGGTTGACATCGATCCGGTGCCCGAGGAGATATCTCTGACGGACCCCGCGGGGGACTCTTCCGCCGGAATCGACCGCCGACGGGGAGGCGTCCGTCGACGGGAACGCACCGGCCTGGGCCGGGGCATCTCCGGTCGACCGGGGAACCGGGCCGGTCATCAGCCCGATTCCCGAGGCAAAGTTATTCCCGATCAGGACGATCAGGGATAGAAGCAGGCAGGCCTTGTGCCGTTCGTGCCGGGGGGGGAGAGGGTGCGTCGCGTCGCCACTCCCGTCATGCATCCTCCTCCCGGATGACACCTCTGGACCTCCACAATTTGTAGCGGATGCTGTCCACCAGGGCCTGCCAGGAGGCCTCGATGATGTTTTCCGAGACCCCGACCGTGCCCCACTGCTGCTCCTTGTCGCCGGACTGTATCAAGACCCGTACCGAGGAGCCCGTGCCGCCTCCGCTCAGGACGCGGACCTTGTAGTCCAGCAGCTCGACCTCCGAGAGCTCCGGGTAGAAGGTCTCGAGCGCCTTCCGCAGGGCGTTGTCCATCGCGTTCACCGGCCCGTTTCCCAGCGCCGCGGTGTGTTCGACCTTGCCGTCCACCTCCACCATGATGGTCGCCTCGGCGATCGGCGCCTCCTTCTCCGAGCGCTTCTCGTCGATCACCCGGAACCCCTTCAGCTCGAAGAAGGGCTTGTGGGTCCCCATCGCCCGGCGGACCAGGATCTCGAAGGAGGCCTCGGCCCCCTCGAACTGGTAGCCCTTGTGCTCGAGCTCCTTGATCTGCTCGAGGATCTCCTCCGCCGCGGGATCACCGGAGCGAAACGGGATCCCTTTCTCCTGGAATTTCGACAGGATGTTGCTCCTCCCGGAGAGATCGGAGATCAGCACCCTTCTGCGGTTCCCCACGGTCCCGGGCTCGAGATGCTCGTAGGTCCCGGGGTTCCTGCGGATCGCGGAGACATGCATCCCTCCCTTGTGCGCGAAGGCGGCGTCCCCCACGAACGGCTGGTGCAGCCAGGGCTTGAGATTGGCGATCTCGGAGACATACCGGGAGAGCGCCGTCAGCTTCTTCAGCCGGTCCGGCGGCACGACATCGTACCCCATCTTGATCTGGAGGCTGGGGAGGATCGAGACGAGGTTCGCGTTCCCGCACCGCTCCCCGTACCCGTTGACCGTCCCCTGGACCTGGGTCACCCCCCCCTCCACCGCGACCAGGGAGTTCGCCACCGCCATCTCGGAGTCGTTGTGGGTATGGATCCCGAGCGGCAGCCGGGTCGTTTTCCGGACCTGCCGGACGATCCTGCCGACCTCCGAGGGAAGCGATCCCCCGTTCGTGTCGCACAGGATCAGCCAGTCGGCCCCGCCGTCTGCCGCCGCCTGGAGGGCTTTCAGCGCATACTTCGGATTCCGCTTGTACCCGTCGAAGAAGTGTTCCGCGTCGAAGAAGACCTGGCCGGTCCGCTTTTTCAGGAATTCCATCGTCTCCCGGATCGCCTTCAGGTTTTCCTCCAGCGTGGTCCGGAGCGCCTCGGTGACGTGGAAATCCCAGGTCTTCCCGACCACCGTGATGACCGGCGTCTCGGCGGACAGGAGCGCCTTCATGTTGGCGTCCTCCTCCACCTTCTTCCCCACGCGGCGGGTCATGCCGAATGCGCACAGCTTCGCCTGCTTGAGCCGCATCCGTTTTCCGCGCTCGAAGAACTCCTTGTCTTTAGGATTCGAGCCGGGGTATCCCCCCTCGATGTAGTGGATGCCGAACTCGTCGAGCCTCTCCGTGATGGCGACCTTGTCCATGACGGAGAGGGAGACCTCCTCGGCCTGGGTTCCGTCCCGAAGCGTCGTGTCGTAGAGAAAGATTTTCTTCATCGCTTCACCGCCGTCCTTTTCCGTTTTCCGGAGGTTCCGGGTTTCCTTCCTGCGGCTGCCGGTCTGCCGAGTCCGAACGCGTTGTGGAGCACCCGCACCGCGAGCTCCGTATACTTTTCCTCGATCAGGCAGGAGATCTTGATCTCCGAGGTGGTGATCCCCAGGATGTTGATCGCGTCCCCCGCCAGCGTCTCGAAGACCTTCGTGGCGACCCCGGAGTGGGAGCGCATCGCCATCCCGACGATCGACACCTTCGCGATCCTGTCGTCTCCCACCACACTCTCCGCGGCGATCTCCTTCGCGACCCCCTCGGTCACCTTCATCGCCTTCTTGTAGTCGCTTCGCCCGACGGTAAAGGTGAGGTCGGTGAAGCCGGTCACGGAGACGTTCTGGACGATCACGTCGACGACGATGTTGGCGTCGGAGAGCGGCTTGAAGATCTTCGCGGCGATCCCCGGCCTGTCGGGAACCTTCACGATGGTGATCTTCGCCTCGTTCTTGCTGTAGGCCACTCCGGTCACGATCGCCGTTTCCATGATCTCCTCCTCCCTCGTCACGAGGGTTCCCGGGTTGTCGTTGAACGAGGAGCGGACGTGGATCCGCACCCCGTACTTCATCCCGAACTCCACCGCCCGGATCTGGAGCACCTTGGCCCCGAGGCTGGCCAGCTCGAGCATCTCCTCGAAGGAGATCTTCCCGAGCTTCTTCGCGTCGGAGCAGATGTTCGGATCGGTGGTGTAGACCCCGTCCACGTCGGTGTAGATCTCGCAGACGTCCGCCG